>JACMOG010000160.1 GCA_014378125.1 Vitreoscilla sp.
ACCGACATCCAGGACGCGTACCACCTGCTCGACCCGATCGTCGGCTCGGGCGTGGCGGGCATCCTGTTCGGCGTGGCGCTGCTGGCCTCCGGCCAGAGTTCCACCTACACCGGCACCATCGCGGGCCAGGTGATCATGGAGGGGTTCCTGGTCCTGAAAATCCCGTGCTGGCAGCGCCGCCTGATCACGCGCGGCCTGGCGCTGGTGCCGGCGCTGTGCGGGGTGCTGTGGCTGGGCGACAAGGGCGTGGGCACGCTGCTGGTGGCCAGCCAGGTGGTGCTGAGCCTGCAACTGCCGTTCGCGATCTGGCCGTTGGTGCGGCTGACCAGCGATCGCGCGGTGATGGGGCGCTTCGCGAACGGGCCGTCGCTGAAGGTCGGCGCGTGGGGGCTGTTCGGTGTGATCTCGGTGGCGAACGTATGGTTGCTGGTGCAAATGGCGGGTTGAGCGGAGACCTGCCTTCTGGCGTCATATGATCCTGGCGAACGCAACCGCCGCCGACGCTGCCCACGACCCGACTGCCCGATGGAACGCAACCCCTACTCGCCTCCCAACGCCGCACTCGAGCCGGCACGGCCGTCCCAGGCCCCCACGCGGCTGGTGCTTGCGCGCTTCGGCAACGTCATGGAAGCACAGGTGCTCAAGGACCTGCTGGTCTCCGAAGGAATATCGGCCAGCCTCGGCGACGCGCACACCGTACAGACGAACGGGCTGTGGGCCAACGCGCTGGGCGGCGTCCGCGTGATGGTGCCCGCGGACAGCCTGGCTCGCGCCCGCCAACTGATGGACGAGATGCAGGCCGGGCTCCTGGCGCTCGACGGTGACGCCGACCCCGCCCTGCCCGCGCCCGTGTTGGCGACCGAGCGCGCTTTGTGGAACGTGGACGTCGCCGCACTGTTCAGCCTGGTATTGACGCCCGTGTTCGGCAACGTGTTGATGCTTCTGAACGCACGCACGCTGGCCGACACCCGCGGCAAGCGGACGGCGACCGTCTGGCTGGTGATCTCGATCGCGGTGGTCGCCTACGCGGTCTGGATGCTCGGCGCCCCAGGCCAGTCGCCGTGGCTCGGGTTTCGGGCTAGCGGCTTCGTCGCGCCTTACACCCTGGTCTGGTACCTCCTGGGAGCGCACGCCCAAAGCAGTCGCATCGCAAAGGCCCATGGACGGCAGTACGTGCACCGGAGCGTTTCGCGCGCGACCCCGCTGGCGCTGCTCGCGATCGCCGCGGTCGGCATCGCATCAATGGCGAGGTAAGGCCGGATCCATCGACGCCACGGATCGACCGTGGCGATTGCAATCGATCTGGCGCGCTGGCGTAGCGGCTGCCGCCTAGGCGCGCGAAGCCCAATCCGCACCGTCGAACCCCACGCTGATGCGCCCGTCGTCCCACTCCACCACCGGCCGCGTGATGACGCTGGCCTGGTCACGCATCACCGCCTGCGCGGACGCCGCGTCCGCCACCGAGGCTTGAACCGCCGGATCGAGCTTGCGCCAGGTGGTGCCCTTGCGGTTGAGCACGCGCTCCCAGCCGGCCGCGGCCACCCAGGCGGCGAGGCGGTCGGCGGGGACGCCGGCCTTCTTGAAGTCGTGGAATTCGAAGACGACGCTGTGGCTGGTCAGCCATTCGCGGGCGCGCTTGACGGTGTCGCAGTTGGGAATGCCGTAGAGGATCGTCATGGCGCGATTGTCTCAGCTCACGCCAACGCCGCGCGCCTTCGCCTCACACTGGCATCACAGTTGCCGACGGTCCGGGTCTTCGGAGCCCGGCAGCACAACGTCGGAGCCCGTCATTCCCTTGCGCCACGAGGCGCAACCGAACCGGAGCCTGCGATGTCCGTCCCCCTCGAACACTGGCAAGTCCTGCCGCACGGTCCGCTGATCGTGGTGGACGACAAAGTCCGGACGGTCGACCCTCCGCGCGGCGAACTGCGCCACCTGTCCGAATCCCTGCGTTGAACGAGGAAGCACGCATGCCCGAACTCCTGCCCGAAGACGCCGAGGAAGGCGCCCGCCAGTCCGCCTTCCGCTCCGGCTACCGCACCGGCTTCGGCGATGGCTTCGAGGCCGCCGACAAGGTGCACGAGGGCAGCAAGGACAAGGGAGAAAAGAAGGACAAGTCCGGCGACAGGAAGGACGATGACAAGAACGCCGACAAGAAGGATGGCGACAAGAAGGACGACGATGGCAAGCCGCCGAGCTGCGCGGCGCGCAACGCCAGCGCGCCATCGTGCTGGCCGGCATCGACGACCAGCGCGCGCTGTCCAGGCTGGCGGACTCGCGCTCGCGCAACGGCTTCTCCGCGCAGGCGGACGCCGTGCAGCAGCAGGCGCAGCTGTCCAACGCCGAGGCGCAGCTGCCGCCCATCGACCAGAACGTCGCGCAAGGCATGAACCGCCTCGCGCTGCTGCTGGCGCTGCCGCCGGGCGCGCTGGTGGATCGGCTGGGTCCGTTGCCGCAGGCTGACGTGGCGCTGCCGCCCGAGGTGCCGGTGGGCCTGCCCGGCGACCTCCGGCGCCGCCGGCCCGACACCCTCGAGAGCGAGGCCGACCTGCACGCCGCCACCGCCAAGGCGGGCCAGGCCAAGGCGCAGCTGTTCCCGTCGATCACCCTGGGCGGCGTGGGCGGGCTGCAGTCCATCCACGCGGACAGCCTCACC
>JACMOG010000161.1 GCA_014378125.1 Vitreoscilla sp.
ACCAGCACGCGCCCGCCGTGCGGCCTGTCGAGCCCGGCCATCACGCGCATCAGCGTCGTCTTGCCGGCCTGCGTGGCACCCAGCAGCACCGTGATGGCGTTGGGCACGGGTGCCAGGTCGAGCGGGTACAGGTGCGTGTGCGCCCCCGCTCGTTGTTCGATGCGTTCGAGCATCAGTTGCATGAGGTCTCCGGTGTCTCGTCGACGGCCGGGCCGCCCCAGTGCGCGTGGCACCAGGCGGCGACGGCCGCACGCTCTTCGGCGCTGAAATGCAGGCCCAGCTTGCTGCGCCGCCACAGGACGTCGTCCGCGCCGCGGGCCCATTCGTGCTCGTGCAGGTAGTGCAGTTCGCACTCGAACAGCCCCGGCGCCACCTCGACGCCAGGCCCGTCGGCGCCGCCGATGACGCGGTCGATGCGCGCGCCGTAGGCCCGCGCGAGGCGGTGCAGCACGTCGGCCGCGAACTGCGGATAGCGGAGGCGCACGGCCTGCTCGAAGCGTTCGAAATCGGTGTCGGGACGGCGCGCCGGGCCGGTCCACTTGTTCAGGTCGCCGCCGGGCAGGAACGCGCCGTTGGTCCATGCGCCGCGCTCCGGCGCGATGGCCAGAGGCGCCATCAGCAGGTCGGCCGCGTCCTCGGCCAGGCGGCGGAACGTGGTGATCTTGCCGCCCCATACCGTCAGCAGCGGGGCCTGGTGGGTGTCGAGCTCCAGCGAGTAGTCGCGCGTGACGGCCGATGGATCGCCCGACTCGTCGTCGAGCAGCGGGCGCACGCCGGAATACGTCCACGCGACATCGCCGGCCGTGACGGGCTTGGCGAAGTAGCGGCTCGCCTGCTCGCACAGGTAGTCGATCTCCGCCTCGTCGATTTTCGCGGCGCCGATCGCGCCGTGATGCTCCACGTCGGTGGTGCCGATCAGCGTGAAGTCGCGCTCGTAGGGAATCGCGAAGATGATGCGCTTGTCGGGGTTCTGGAAGATGTACGCGTGGTCGTGGTCGAACAGCTTCGGCACGACGATGTGGCTGCCCTTGACCAGGCGCAGCGCCTTCGGATGGCTCAGGTGCGCGTGCTCCGACAGGAACTGCGCGGCCCAGGGTCCTGCGGCGTTGACCAGCGCCCGCGCCCGCACGGTGTGGAACGTTCCATCCGGCCCATCCAGCGTCACCTGCCAGCCGTCGGCCGAGCGCTGCGCGTCGCGACAGCGCCGCTGCGTCAGCACCGTGGCGCCGCGTTCCTGCGCGTCGATGGCGTTGAGCACCACCAGGCGCGCGTCGTCCACCCAGCCGTCGGAATAGACGAAGCCCTTGGTGAAGCGCGGCTGCAGCGGCTTGCCGGCGGCGTGGCGGCGCAGGTCGACGGTGCGCGAGCCGGACAGCACCTCGCGGCGCGCCAGGTGGTCGTAGAGGAACAGCCCGATGCGGATCATCCACACCGGACGCATGGAGGGATCGTGCGGCATCACGAAACGCAGCGGCCACATGATGTGCGGCGCGCTGCGAAGCAGCACCTCGCGCTCGGCCAGCGCCTTGCGCACCAGCGAGAACTCGTTGTATTCGAGGTAGCGCAGCCCGCCGTGGATCAGCTTCGTGCTGGACGAGGACGTTGCCTGCGCCAGGTCGTCCTTTTCGCACAGCACCACCTGCAGCCCGCGTCCCGCGAGGTCGCGGGCGATGCCGGCGCCGTTGATGCCGCCGCCCACGACGAGGACGTCGCAGGATGACGGGACGGCACCCGACAGGGATTGCGTGGAGGCTTGCACGGTTCTTTCTGTTCGCTGAATTTCCAGCGTTGTCTCGTTCGAATGGCTGCGATTCTGTTCGTTTCGTTTTCGTTTTGCGCCCAGGAAAACCCTCGAGAGTATTCGCATGTGATCGTTTAGATTCGCTCGCAATGAACCCCTCACCGCGCCAACTCGAGCTGATCGAGGAAGTCCGACGGCTGCAGAACGTCACCGTCGAGGCCCTCGCCGAGCGTTTCGGCGTCACGTTGCAGACCGTGCGGCGCGACATCCGCCTGCTCACCGACGCCGGCCTGCTGACGCGCTTCCACGGCGGCGTGCGCATGCCCGGCTCCACCACCGAGAACATCGAATACCGCAAGCGCCAGCAACTCAACGCGCAGGCCAAGCAGCGCATCGCGCAGCAGGTGGCGCGGCCCGTGCCGCACGGCTCGTCGCTGCTGATCAACATCGGCACCACCACCGAGGCCATCGCCCACGCGCTGCTGCGCCACAAGGGGTTGCGCGTGATCACCAACAACCTCAATGTGGCCGCCATCCTGTCCGACAACGCCGATTGCGAGGTGATCGTGGCCGGCGGCGTGGTGCGCGCGAAGGATCGGGGCATCATCGGCGAGGTGACCGTCGACTTCATCGAGCAGTTCAAGGTGGACATCGGCCTGATCGGCATCTCGGGCATCGAGAGCGACGGCACGCTGCGCGACTTCGACTACCGCGAGGTGAAGGTGGCACGCGCCATCCTCGCGCACTCGCGCGAGGTATGGGTGGCCACCGACCACAGCAAGTTCAACCGCCCCGCGATGGTGGAGATGGCGCGCTTCGACCAGATCGAGATGCTGTTCACCGACGGCCTGCCACCCGACCCGTTTCCCGCCCTGCTCTCGCAGGCCGGCGTCACGCTGGTCAACTGCGACGAAGAACAAGAATGATCGAGACAAGAAAAACGCATCTGCTGGCCCTCGACCAGGGCACGTCCAGCTCGCGCAGCATCGTCTTCGACGCGCGCGGCCGCATCGTGGCCATGGCGCAGGCCGAGTTCCGCCAGATCTATCCGCGCCCGGGATGGGTCGAGCACGACCCGAAGGAGATCCTCGCGTCGCAGCTGGCCACGGCGCGCGAGGCGCCCGCCAAGGCCGGGCTCCCCGCCGCCGACATCGCGTCCATCGGCATCACCAACCAGCGCGAGACCACGCTGGTGTGGAACCGTGCCACGGGCGAGCCGGTCTACAACGCGATCGTGTGGCAGGACCGCCGCGCCGAGCCCACCTGCGCGGCGCTGCGCGAGCAGGGCCTGGAGCCCACCTTCCGCGCCAAGACCGGCCTGATCGTCGACGCGTACTTCTCCGGCACCAAGCTCAAGTGGATCCTGGACAACGTGGACGGCGCGCGCGCAGCCGCCACCCGCGGCGAGCTCGAGTTCGGCACCGTCGACAGCTGGCTGATGTGGCACCACACCGGCGGCCGCGTGCACGCCACCGACGTGACCTACGCCTCGCGCACGTTGATGCTGGACGTGCACACCAACACGTGGAGCGACGAGCTGCTGGCCATCCTCGACGTGCCGCGCCAGATGCTGCCCGAGGTCCACCCGTCCAGCCACGAGTACGGCACGACGCTGCCCGAACTGCTCGGCGGCGCCATTCCCATCGGCGGCGTGGCCGGCGACCAGCAGAGCGCGCTTTTCGGCCAGGCCTGCTTCCGCCCCGGCCTGGCCAAGAACACCTACGGCACCGGCTGCTTCATGCTGATGCACACGGGCACCACGTTCCAGAGCTCAACCAACGGCCTGATCACCACCAGCGCCGCGCAGATGGGCGCGACGCCGGAGTTCGCGCTGGAGGGCAGCGTGTTCATCGGCGGCGCCGTGGTGCAGTGGCTGCGCGACGGCCTGCGCTCCATCCAGGGCAGCGGCGAGGTGCAGCGCCTGGCCGAGAGCGTGCCCAGCTCGGGCGGCGTGATGTTCGTGCCGGCCTTCACGGGCCTGGGCGCGCCCTACTGGGACGCCGACGCGCGCGGCGCGATCGTGGGCCTCACGCGCGGCAGCACGGTGGCGCACATCGCGCGCGCCGCGCTCGAGAGCATCGCGTTCCAGAGCGCCGCGCTGCTGCAGGCCATGAGCCGCGACGCGGTGGCCGCGGGCGGCGCGCCGGTGGCCGAGCTGCGCGTGGACGGCGGCGCGTGCGTCAACGACCTGCT
>JACMOG010000162.1 GCA_014378125.1 Vitreoscilla sp.
ACGCCCACGCTGGCCCAGAGGTTGTCGTGGGCCGCCGCCAGCGCGTGCACCGACTCGAACTCGTCCATCGCGGTGCAGATGCACAACGCGCCGCGGACGTCGGCCGCGCGCATGTCGGCGAGGATGGCGTGCAGGCGGTCGTTGAGTTCGGGGAATGCCAGGTGGCAGTGGGAGTCGACGTACATGTTCTATGGTTCGTCATCCTGCGACTGCGCGGGGGATGACGGTGTCCTGTTTGCTCAGGATGACCGCGGCCTTCTTGCGCAGGATGACCGCGGCCTGTTGGCTTCAAATGGTCTGCGTCGGCTTGGACGACGAAATGGACGTGCCCAGCACTTCCTCGATCCGCATCTTCAACAGCCGCGTCTTCTCGTCCACCGGAAAGCGCACGCCCACGCCCTGCGTGCGGCCGCCCGGCGCGTTGGCGGGGGTGAGCCAGCCCACCTTGCCGGCCACCGGGTAGCGCTGCGGATCGCCCGGCAGCGTGAGCAGCAGGTAGATGTCGTCGCCCAGTTGGTAGTCGCGCGTGGTGGGCACGAACAGGCCGCCCTCGGCGAAGATGGGCATGTAGGCGGCGTAGAGCGCGCCCTTTTCGCGGAAGACGAGCTGGATGACACTCGGCCGCGTGGAAGGCGGCGGCGGCGAAGGCATCACTGAATTCGGTTCATCTGGCATCGTGCGCCTAGTGTAGCCAGCTTCCGGTCTGCCTTGACTTTTGGAATAGCCTGGTTTCGCCCGCCAGGACAAGATTTGCGACGCCCCGTCCCCGCGCGACGCAGGGATGCCGGGCCCGGGATATCCTGGGGGTACTTCGCCGTCCCCCTCGGCACCCTCACCACGGGAATCCTGCAAATGAGCGCACAGTTCGAATCCGAGACAAGCACCACGCCCGCCAGCGGCGACCTGCGGCGGCGCGAATTCGTCGCGGCCACGGTGGCCACCGGCGTCGCCGCCACCGCCCTGCCCGCCGCCGCGGCCGCCCCGGCAGTCGTCGAGAAGAACGTCACCATCACCACCCCCGACGGCACCTGCGACGCGGCGTACTTCCACCCCGCCACGGGCAAGCACCCGGCCGTCGTGATCTGGACCGACGCGTTCGGCCTGCGTCCGTCGATGCGCGACATGGGACGCCGCCTGGCCGCCGACGGCTACGCCGTGCTGGTGCCCAACCCGTTCTACCGCGTCGGCAAGGGCCCGTTCTACGAGACGGCGGCCGGCGTCGACTTCAAGGACAAGGCCACGTTCGAAAAGATCGGGCCGCTGATGGGCTCCATCGGCGCGCCCGGCGCGGCCGAGAAGGACGCCGTCGAATTCGTGAAGTTCCTCGACGCCCAGCCCGAGGTGGACACGGCCCGCAAGATCGGCACCCAGGGCTACTGCATGGGTGGCGCGCTGGTGCTGCGCACGGCCGCGGCGGTGCCCGAGCGGGTGGGCGCCGGCGCTTCGTTCCACGGCGGCGGCCTGGTCACCGACAAGCCCGACGCGCCCTACACGCTCGCCCCGAAGATCAAGGCCCGCCTGCTGATCGCCATCGCCGGCAGCGACGACGACAAGCAGCCCGATGCCAAGGTGGTGCTGCGCAAGGCCTTCGACGACGCGCACGTGCCGGCCCGCGTGGAGGTGTTCGCCGAGCAGCACGGCTGGTGCGTGCCCGACATGCCGATGAACGACGGCAAGCCGATCTACAACCGGGCCGATGCCGAACGCGCGTGGAGCGAGCTGCTGGCGCTGTACAAGAGCGCGTTGGCCTGAAGGGGTCTGGCATCTCCCGCGTACCCGCGGGCAATGCCTGACCCCTTCAAGCCCAGCGGTCGCGGACGCGCGCCGCCAGGTCGATCCTGACCGCCGGCAGCGTGACCGGCCCGGCCGCGCCCTCGGCGCCCGCCGGACGCTGCGCCGACACGCGCTCGAAATACGCCCCCACGTTGTCCGTGATGAATCGCGACAACGACGCGTACACATGCCGGTCGCCATGCCGCGCCTGCTCCGACACGAAGAAGCGCTGCGGCGCCAGCAGCTCCAGGTGCTGCTTGGCGCGCGTCATGCCGACGTACAGCAGGCGCCGCTCCTCGGCGATCT
Source organism: Vitreoscilla sp. (assembly GCA_014378125.1). The sequence continues at coordinate 2,080 of JACMOG010000162.1, forward strand.
GCTTGGCGTCTCCGGTGCTCATCTCCGACGGGATGCAGCCGTCCACCACGTTGAGGATCTGCACGGCGCCCCACTCCTGGCCCTTGGCCGAATGGATGGTGGACAGGATCATGTAGTCCTCGTCCAGGTGCGGCGGCCCCGCCTCGTCGCTGGAGGCCGCGGGCGGATCGAGCGTGAGCCCGGTGAGGAAGCGTTCGCGCGCCGAATAGCCGCGGGCGATCTGCGTGAGCTGCGCCAGGTCGGCCTGGCGCGCCGGCGCGTCCTCGTGCGTGCGTTGCAGGATGGGCAGGTACCAGGCGTTGACGGCCTCCAGGTCGGCCGGCCAGGCCGGCGCGTCGCGCAGGCGCGTCCACAGCGCGGTGAAGGCCGCCCAGTCGTCGCGCACCGCGGCGGGCATCGCGTGGTCGACCACGGTCGACTCAGGCGCGGCCGACGCCTCCATCGCATCGAGCAGTTTGCGCGCGTTGGCCGGCCCCACGCCCGGCACCAGCTGCGCCACGCGGAAGCCGGCCAGGCGGCTGCGCGGGTTCTCGGCCCAGCGCAGCGCGGCCAGCACGTCCTTCACGTGGGTGGACTCCAGGAACTTCAGGCCCCCGAACTTCACGAACGGGATGCGGCGTCGCGTGAGCTCGAGCTCGACCGCGGCCGAGTGATGCGCAGTGCGGAACAGCACGGCCTGCTGCTTCAGCCGGATGCCTTCCTCGCGCCAGGCCAGCACGCGGTCGGCCACCTGGCGCGCCTGGGCCATCTCGTCGGGCACGGTGACGATGCGCGGGCGCGCCGACGAGGGGCGGTCGCACCACAGCGTCTTGGCAAAGCGCTCGGGCGCCTCGGCGATGACCGCATTGGAGGCGTCGAGGATGGGCTGCGTGGAGCGGTAGTTGCGCTCCAGCGCGATCACGCGCGCGGGCGGTGCGAACTGCTGCGGGAAGTCGAGGATGTTGCGCACCTCGGCCGCGCGGAACGCATAGATGGACTGCGCGTCGTCGCCCACCACGGTGAGCCCGCGACCGTCGGGCCGCAGCCCGCGCAGGATGGCGGCCTGCAGGCGGTTGGTGTCCTGGTACTCGTCCACCAGCACGTGGTCGAAGCGCGCGGCCACGTGCGGCGCGAGCTCGGGCGCCTCCATGAGCGCCTGCCAGTACAGCAGCAGGTCGTCGAAATCGAGGCTGTGCTGCTGCGCCTTGGCGGGGCGGTAGGCCGCGAACAGCTGGCCCAGCTCGGTCTCCCAGCCCAGGCACCACGGGAACGCCTCGCGCAGCACGCCGTCCACCGTGCCCTGGCTGTTGACCACGCGCGAGTAGAGGGACAGGCACGTGGCCTTCTGCGGGAAGCGCAGCCTGGTGGCGGCCAGGCCTTGCGACTGGCGCACCAGGGCCATCAGGTCTTCGGAGTCGGCGCGGTCGAGCACGGTGAAGTCGGTGGGCAGGCCGATGGCCTCGGCGTAGTCGCGCAGCAGGCGCGCGCCGATCGCGTGGAAGGTGCCGGCCCAAGGCAGCGCGGGCGGCCGCGTGGTGGCGGGCAGGCCCAGCGCCTGGTGCACGATGCGGCCGGCGCGATGCGCCATCTCGCCCGCGGCGCGACGCGAGAACGTGAGCAGCAGCAGCCGGTGCGGGTCGGCGCCGCGCTGGATGAGGTGGGCCACGCGCGCGGCCAGCGTCATCGTCTTGCCGCTGCCGGCGCCGGCGATCACCAGCAGCGCGCGCGGGTCGCCATCGGCGCCGTGGCGTACCGCGTCGCGCTGCGCGTCGTTGAGGCTCTCGAACGGGTCGGCGACGGGCGGCGGCGAAAGGACGGCGGACATGGCGCAACTGTACATCCATACAGATCTCGGGATGGACCCTAGAATCGCCCGACACACATTTCCTGGGGAGGAATGCATGAGGATCTACAACGTCATCGGATGGGCGCTCATCGTCGTCTACGCGGTCGCCTGCATGGCCGCCGCGCCCGCCGCCATCGGCCCGTGGGCCGGCCTGGCCATCGCCGCCGCCTACTTCCTGGCGTGCTGGTTCGTCGGCGGCGTCTACCTGTCGTGCGTCATCCACATGGGCATCGCCCATCGCGCGCTCGACTACCAGCCGTGGTTCGTCAAGACGCTCACGGTGGTCAACAACCTGTTCTTCGTCTACATCGACCCGGTGAGCTGGACCAACCGCCACCGGCTGCACCACCGCTATGCCGACCACGCCGGCGACCCCAACAAGCTCGCCGCCGACGGCGCGTGGCGCACGCTGTGGCTGTGCCTGTTCCCCTACAAGACCGACGTGAACGTGGCCACCGACGAGATCTTCAAGTCGTGGCCGTTCCGCCTGGTGTCCAACTGGGCCTTCGCCGTGGGCAGCCAGGTCTTCAGCATCTGGCTGCTGTCGGTGCTGGTGCACGACCTGCGCTTCGCGCTGGTGATGTGGGGCGTGTTCCGCGTGTTCGCGTTGTGGATCAACATGGTCCAGAACTACTGGACGCACGACCGCCGCTACGGCTACCGCCACCACGACGACGACCGCGACAACGCGATGAACATCGGCGAATGGCTGCCCGTGACGATGACGTTCAGCGCCTGCCTGCAGAACAACCACCACCACTCGCCCGGCATGCTGCGCCTGAGTCACACCGAGTCGGAATACGACTTCGGTTTCACCGCCGTCAAGGCGATGAAGCGGCTCGGGCTGGTGCGGGCGACCACGACCGGGATGCAGATCCCCAAGGAAGTGGGACTGACCGCGGTCGGGTTCTAGACCTGCGGCGCCTTCCTGCGACGGGTGAACGGATAGATCGCCTGCCGCCAGAACCCGCGCGGCAGCGTCTCGTCGTGCAGGCCGTAGGTGTGCGGCCAGCTGTCGCCCTCGGGCAGGTAGTGGGTGCCGAAGAGCTTGTCGATCCACGGGAAGTGGATGGCGAAGTTCTTGTCGATGGCCTCTTCCTGCGACGTGTGGTGCCAGTGGTGGTAGCGCGGCAGGATGATGAAGGGTTCCAGCCAGCGCAGCGTCGGGCCGAAGTTGCAGTGCGTCCACGTGGCGTGGATCGTGACGAACAGCAGGTAGGCCACGATGATGTCGTGCGGAAAGATGAACATCATCGGGATGAGCATGAAGCCGCGCAACGCCACGTCGTCGACCAGGTGCGAGCGCGAGCCGGCGATCCAGTCGAGCGACTTCGACGAATGGTGGATGGCGTGGAAGCGCCACAGCCATGGCACCGTGTGGAACAACCGGTGCGCGGCGTACTCCGACAGGTCGGCCACCAGCACCGCCAGGAAGAACTGCAGCAGCCACGGCAACTGGTGCATGGTCTCCAGCACCGCGGGGATGCCCAGGTACTTGGTGAGCTGCGTGGCCGGCAGCAGGATCAGGAACGACGTGATCTGGATGGGCAGGTGAGTGGACAGGAAGTACCCGATGTCCAGCAGCCACTCGTCGCGGAACACGCTCTGCTCCTTGTAGGCCGGCCACAGCACCTCGATGGGCGAGAAGATGAGCGTCATCAGAAGCAGGTCGAGCAGGAACCAGTCGAGCCCGATGGCCGGCCCCGCGTGCAGCGTCTGGTTGATGGGCACGCTGGCGCCGCCCAGCAACGTGGCCACCAGCGCCAGCGCCATGCCCGTGAGCGCCAGCACCTTCTTGCGCCGCAGCATGGCCGAGATCACGCCCAGCACGATGGCGCCGATGATCACGCCCTGGATGACGATGCGCATGACGGCCATCGGATAGAACGCGCGCAGCTCGGGCGAGGTCAGCAGCTGCGGAAAGTGCAGGCAGACCACCGCGCCGAGCGCCAGCACGCCGAACAGCGCCGACAGGACGCCGCTCCACCAGCCGGTGCCGAAGTGGCTGGGGTCGTCGTCGCCGAAGACCTGGTTGATCTTTTGTTCCAGCATGCCTTGTTCTCCCTTTGCGCCGATCTTAGCGAAGGCAGGCGGCAGGACGCTCACCCCGATGAGGGGAGCGTGCGGAACTTGCGCATGATCGCCAGTTGGACATGCGGTCGGGGCTGCACCTGCTCGACCACCTCGTAGCCGTGGCGCAGGTAGAAGCGCACGTTGCCCACCATCGCCATGTTGGTGGTGAGATCGAAGCGTTCCACCGCCGGGTGGGCCTCCTCGATGGCCTTCAACAGGCGACTGCCCAGGCCTTGGCCCTGCAGGTGCGGGGCCACGATCAGCGCGCGGATGAGGCACGACGGCCCGGTGACGACGCCGCGCACGGCGCCCACCAGCCGCGCGCCGTCCATCGCCTTCAGCGCGGTGGCCGTGCGGATGTGCGCCACGAGATCGTCCTCGGTTTCCTGCATCGGCGGAAAGTCCCAGGCCTGGATGGCTTGCGCCTCGGGCTCGAACGCGAGCCTCTGCAACGCCAGCATCGCCGGCGCGTCGGCGGGTTGGGCGCGCACGATCGCGAGCAGGTTCATGGGGTTTGAAGGCGGGTGAGCAGGTCTTGGGTGGGATAGCCGTCGGCCGGCAGGCCCTGGGCGCGCTGGAAGGCGCGCAGCGCGTGGCGGGTGGCCGGACCCATCTGCCCGTCGGCCGCGCCGGCGTCGAAGCCGCGGGCGCTCAGCGCCGACTGCATCGTCCTGAGCTGGTCGCGCGACAGTGGCAAGAGGTCTTTTGGCCACGCGCCCTGCACGCCCGGCCCGCCCGCGATGCGCTGGGACAGCAGGCTCACGGCCAGCGCGTAGCTGGTGGAGTTGTTGTAGCGCAGGATCGCGCGAAAGTTGGGGCCCACGAGGAAGGCCGGCCCGCGCGCGCGGGCCGGCGCCAGGATCGCGCCGTCGGCGAACTCGGGCAGCGGCGTGCCGTCGAGCGACCGCACCCCCTCTGCGGCCCACTGGGCCGTGGCCTGGCGCAGCGCGTCGTCGGCGCGGCCGGCGTCGAAGCCGTCAGGCAGCTTCACCTCGATGCCCCAGGCCTGCCCCGGCTGCCAGCCCGAGCGGGCCAGGAAGTTGGCCGTGGACGCGGTGACGTCGGGCATGCTGCCCCAGATGTCGCGCTTGCCGTCGCCGTCGGCGTCCACCGCGAACGACAGGAACGCGCTGGGCAGGAACTGCGTCTGGCCCATGGCGCCGGCCCACGAGCCGATCATGTGCGCGCGGTCGATGTCGCCGCCCTGCAGGATCTTCAGCGCGGCCATCAGCTGCGAGCGCGCCCAGGCCTCGCGCCGGCCCTCGAAGCCCAGCGTGGCAAGCGCGTCGATGGTGGGGATGTCGCCGTAGTTGGCGCCGTAGTCGCTCTCCATGCCCCAGATGGCCACGATGGTGGCCTGCGGCACGCCGTAGCGCGCCTCGGCAGCGGCCAGCGCGTCCTGCACCTCGGCGAGCTTCTGCTGGCCGTGCAGTACCCGGGCGGGCGACACGATGGCGTCGACGTAGTCCCACACGGCGCGCGTGAACTCGGGTTGCTTGCGGTCGGCGTCCACGGCGCGCGGCACGTAGCGCGCGCCGTCGAACGCGGCGTGCAGCGTGGCGTCGTCCACGCCCGCCGCTCGCGCCGACTCGGTGAAGCCCGCCACCCAGCGCGCGAAGCCCTGCTGCAGCGCGAGCTCGTCGGGCGTCACGCCGGCGGCCTGCGCCGCGTCGGCCGTGATGGACGCGGGCTGCGGCGTGGTCGACGGCGGGCTGGCGCAGGCGGTCAACGCCACGGCCGCCAGGGTGGCGGCGTTGCGCCAGATGCGTTTGGACAAAGATGCGGGCATGCGTGGATTCTCGCCGTCAGCCGGGATGGCGGTCTGACTGCCGCGCGAGCGCGGAAGTTTCATCCACGTGGCAGGCGTCGCGCGACATCGCGTTGGCCAGCAACCGCACGCGCTGCACCGCCCCGCTGCGATCGTCGAACTCGGCCAGCATCAGGTCCAGCGCGCCGGCGGCCTGTGCGTGCTCCACCGGGCGCCACGGCGCGCCCAGCGCCGCCCACCGCGCGTCGCTCAACACCATCTCGCCGGTGAGGAACAACTGC
>JACMOG010000163.1 GCA_014378125.1 Vitreoscilla sp.
GCTGCTGATGTCTGACATCGACCATTTCCGGCGCATCAACGAGCGCCACGGCCGCGAATTCGGCGACCAGGTGCTCAAGGCCGTGGCCGAGGCCTTGCGCGCGCTGGTGCCCGCGGGCGCCACGCTGGCGCGCGTGGACGGCGAGGCCTTCGCGCTGCTGGTGCCCGAGCTCGACGCCGACGCGGCGCTGGCGCTGGCCGAACGCGTGCGCGCCCACATCGGCAGCGCGCGCATCCGCCGGCCTGACCAGGGCGACGCCGAGCGCGTGACGCTGTCGATGGGGGTGGCCGGTGCGCTGGCGGGCGATGCGCCCACGGCGCTGATGGAGCGCGCGACGGCGGCCCTGCGCTTGGCCAAGGATGGCGGGCGCGACCGGGTGGTGGCGGGCTAGATCCGATCGGGGTCTGGCCCCGTACGGGGCCAGACCCCGCCAGGCACTTGTCATCCTGCGCGCACTCGCAGGATCCACCCTCGCCAGTGACGCATGGATCCTGCGACTACGCGCAGGATGACAACCGGGGCGCGGGTGGCCCGGCTTATTCGTCGAGCAGCCTCGCCAGGTACAGCCCGGTATGGCTCTCGGCACACGCAGCCACCTCTTCCGGCGTGCCCTCCACCACCACGCGGCCGCCGCCGGCGCCGCCTTCGGGGCCCATGTCGATCACCCAGTCGGCCGTCTTGATGACGTCCAGGTTGTGCTCGATGACGACGATGGTGTTGCCGGCGTCGCGCAGCTGGTGCAGCACCGTGAGCAGCAGCTGGATGTCGGCGAAGTGCAGGCCCGTGGTGGGCTCGTCGAGGATGTAGAGCGTGCGGCCGGTGTCGCGCTTGCTCAGCTCGAGCGCCAGCTTCACGCGCTGCGCCTCGCCGCCCGACAGCGTGGTGGCGCTCTGGCCCAGCGTGATGTAGCCCAGGCCCACGTCCAGCAGCGTCTGCAGCTTGCGCGCGATGTTGGGCACCGCGTTGAAGAACTCCAGCGCGTCCTCCACCGTGAGCTCCAGCACCTGCGCGATGTGCTTGCCCTTGTAGAGCACCTCGAGCGTCTCGCGGTTGTAGCGCTTGCCGTGGCAGATGTCGCAGGGCACGTACACGTCGGGCAGGAAGTGCATCTCCACCTTCAGCACGCCGTCGCCCTGGCAGCTCTCGCAACGGCCGCCCGACACGTTGAACGAGAAGCGGCCCGGCCCGTAGCCGCGCTCGCGCGACGCCGGCACCTCGGCGAACAACTCGCGGATGGGCGTGAACAGGCCCGTGTGGGTGGCGGGGTTCGAGCGCGGCGTGCGGCCGATGGGGCTCTGGTCGACGTTGATCACCTTGTCGAACGCCTCCAGGCCTTCCAGCGCGTCGTGCGGCGCGGCCTCGGCGTGGCTGCCGTACAGCTCGCGCGCGACGGCGTTGTAGAGCGTGTCGTTGACCAGCGTCGACTTGCCCGAACCCGACACGCCGGTGACGCAGGTGAACAGCCCGACCGGGAAATCGACGGTGACGTTCTTGAGGTTGTTGCCGCGGGCGCCGCGCACCCGCAGGCGCGTGCCGTTCTGCGGATCGTCGTCCTCGGGCTCGTCGCGCCACGGATGGCGCTCGTCGGGAATGGGGATGCTGAGGACGCGCGACAGGTACTTGCCGGTGAGCGAGTTCGGGTTGGCCGCCACCTCGTCGGGCGTGCCCTGCGCCGTGATCTGGCCGCCGTGCCGGCCCGCGCCGGGGCCCATGTCGATGCAGTACTCCGACGCGCGGATCATGTCCTCGTCGTGCTCCACCACCAGCACCGAGTTGCCCAGGTCGCGCAGGTGGCGCAGCGTGGCGATGAGGCGGTCGTTGTCGCGCTGGTGCAGGCCGATGGAGGGCTCGTCGAGCACGTACATCACGCCGGTGAGGCCCGAGCCGATCTGCGACGCGAGCCGGATGCGCTGCGCCTCGCCGCCGGACAGGGTGTCGGCGCTGCGATCCAGGCTCAGGTAGTTGAGGCCCACGTTGTTGAGGAAGTTGAGGCGGCTGCGGATCTCGCGTACCACCTTGTCGGCGATATCGGCGCGCGATCCTTCCAGGTGCAGCTGCTCGAAATAGGCCAGGCAGTCGGACAGCGTCGAATGCTCGATCTCGAAGATCGGCATGCGCTGCTGCGCCGGACCGCCGCCGGAGCCCACGAGGAACACGTTGCGTGCCTCGCGCCGCAGCCGCGTGCCGTGGCACGACGGGCAGGCGCGCGCGGCCTGGTAGCGCGCGAGGTCTTCGCGCACCGCGGCCGAGTCGGTCTCCTTGAAGCGGCGCTCGAAGTTGGGCAGGATGCCCTCGAACGGATGCGCGCGCTTGACGACCGACTGCTTCTTCGTCTTGCCCGTGCCCTCGGACGTGTAGGTGAACTCGATGTTCTCCTCGCCGGAGCCGTTGAGCAGCACCTCGCGCGCCTGCTCGGTGAGCGACTCGAACGGCTGGTCCACGTCGAACCCGTAGTGCCCGGCCACGCTCTCCAGCATCGAGAACGTGTAGCCATTGCGTCGATCCCAGCCCTTGACCGCGCCGGCCGCCAGGCTCAGCGTGGGGAAGGCGACCACGCGCTCGGGATCGAACGCGATGACCTGGCCCAGGCCGTCGCAGCTGGGGCACGCGCCCACGGGCGAGTTGAACGAGAACAGGCGCGGCTCGAGCTCGGGCAGCGAGTAGCTGCAGATGGGGCACGCGAACTTGGCCGAGAACAGGTGCTCGGCGCCCGAGTCCATCTCGAGCGCGATGGCGCGGCCGTCGGCGATGCGCAGCGCGGCCTCGAAGCTCTCGGCCAGGCGCTGGCGCGCGTCGTCGCGCGTCTTCAGGCGGTCGATGACGATGTCGATGTCGTGCTTCTCGGTCTTCTTCAGCGCCGGCAGCTCGCTGGCCTCGACGATCCTGCCGTCGACGCGGAAGCGCACGTAGCCCTGGGCCTGCATGTCGGCGAACAGCTCGAGGAACTCGCCCTTGCGGTCGCGCACCACGGGCGCCAGCACCATCAGCCTGGTCTCTTGTGGCAGCGCGAGCACGTTGTCCACCATCTGCGCCACCGGCGTGGCCGCCAGCGGCAGGTCGTGGTCGGGGCAGTAGGGCGTGCCGGCGCGGGCGAACAGCAGGCGCAGGTAGTCGTGGATCTCGGTGACGGTGCCCACCGTCGAGCGCGGGTTGTGGCTGGTGGCCTTCTGCTCGATGGAGATGGCCGGGGCCAGGCCCTCGATCACGTCGACGTCGGGCTTGTCCATCAGCTGCAGGAACTGGCGAGCGTAGGCCGACAGGCTCTCCACATAGCGGCGCTGGCCCTCGGCGTAGAGCGTGTCGAACGCC
>JACMOG010000164.1 GCA_014378125.1 Vitreoscilla sp.
CCGGCGCCGCGCTCGGCGGCGTCCAGGAGCAGGCGCTCGTCCTGGATCGTGGCGACGCGGCGTCGCGGCGACCGGGCCGCGGCGGCGGGCAGCACGCCGGCCCACTCGGGCGCGCTTTCCAGGAACAGCAGCGGCGCCTTGTCCAGCACCTTCGGGTACGCGATGCCGGCCAGTTTCTCGGCCACGCGCGCACCGCACACCGCGATGGCGCGATCCTCCAGCAGCAGCTCGCAGTCGATGTCGGGGCCGTGCAAGGGCCGGCGCGACACCACCAGGTCGACGTCGATGCGGTCGATGGCGCTGACGTCGTGCTCGGACATCAGCCACACCTCGAGCCCGCCGTGCGCCGCGCGCAGCGCCTCCAGGCGCGGCAGCAGCCAGCCGTGCGCGAAGTCGGACGGGCAGGCGAGCAGCAGCGACTGCTTGTTGCGATAAGGCTCGATCCGGGCGAACCCGGCACGCAGGCGCTGGAGCGTGTCGGTGGCCGTCTCCATCAGCAGCTCGCCGGCCCCGGTGAGTCGCACGCCATGGCCCTGGCGGATGAACAGGCGCTGGCCCACGTGGGCCTCCAGCTTCAGCACGCGCTGGCTGATGGCCGATTGCGTGAGATCGAGCTCGTCGGCCGCGGCCGACATGCTGCCCAGCCGCGCCGTCGCCTCGAAGGCCACGAGCCCGTTGAACGGAGGTTCGTTGCGCGCCGAGGTATCAGTATTTCTCATATCTCTTCGGAGCGGGCTAATAGGCAAGCGGGCCGGGTCTTGAGAGCATGGACGCCTGGACTCAACGAGATCTCCCCATGAACGAACCGATCCGCGACACCGATCATGCCATCCATCGCACCAGCCACCTGGGCTACGAGAGCGAGAACACGTATTCGGGCGTCTTGTCCTTCATGCGCCGCCGCTATACCCGCGACCTGGCCGGCGTCGACGTGGCCGTCACCGGCATCCCGCTCGATCTCGCCACCACCTTTCGCACCGGAGCGCGCCTGGGCCCGGCCGCGATCCGCGCCGCCACCGCGCAGCTGAACGAGAAGATGCACCCCTGGGGCTTCGGCCCGTGCGACCACCTGGCCGTGGTGGACTACGGCGACTGCCCGCTGGACAACCACCGCCCCGCCACCATCGCCGACAGCATCACGGAGCACACTCGCCGCATCATCGCCGGCGGCACCACGATGCTGGCCCTCGGCGGCGACCACTTCGTCACCTACCCCATCCTGAAGGCCCAGGTGGAGAAGCACGGCGGCCCGCTGTCGCTGATCCACTTCGACGCGCACTGCGACACCTGGCCCGACGACGCGCCCGATTCGCTCAACCACGGCACGATGTTCTACAAGGCCATCCAGGACGGCCTCATCGACCCGAAGCGCTCGGTGCAGATCGGCATCCGCACCTGGAACGACGACTTCATGGGCATGAACGTGCTGGGCGCCGACTGGGTGCACGAACACGGCGTGAAGGCCACCATCGCCCGCATCCTGGACGTGGTCGGCACGAACAAGACCTATCTCACCTTCGACATCGACTGCCTCGACCCGGCCTTCGCGCCCGGCACCGGCACGCCGGTGGCCGGCGGCCTGAGCAGCGCCCAGGCGCTGGCCATCCTGCGCGGCCTGGTGCCCGTCAAGCTGGTGGGCATGGACGTGGTCGAGGTGGCGCCGTCGTACGACCACGCCGAGATCACCGCCATCGCCGCCGCCCATGTGGCCGCCGAGATGCTGTGCGTGCTCGCGGCGCAGCGCCGCTGAATCGCCGACCATCCCGGAGCCTTTCGCCACGACCTCTCGTCGATTCCTGCCCGCGGCGCTGTGTTGAGCAGCACCTCGACGGCCGGCACGCGGCCCCCGGGGGCTACGGCGGCGACTTCAACAACGCTGCGCGGCGCGCGAAGTCATCCAACAACGGCGTGCACATCGTCGCCCCGTTGCCGCCAGGCGGCGTGCAGTTCGGCTTCGAGTCGATGGTGATCCCGTCCGACGCGCAGCACCCCGGCAACGCGCTGCTGTGGATGGACTACATCCTGCGCCCCGAAGTGCAGGCCGAGATCACGAACAAGGTGATGTTCACCAGCCCCAACCTGGCCGCCCGCGCCTTCGTGCACCCCGACGTGCTGGCCAACGTGATCGCGTTCCCGCCCGACGAGTACATGGCGCACCGCGTGCAGTTCTACGAGGTGCGCAGCCGGGACACGCGGCGGACGATGACGCGGTTGTATACGAGGTTCAAGTCAGGGGTGTAAGGCTCGGCGGGCCGCCGAGGCACGTCAATGAGCAGTATTTTGGACATTAACGCGGATAATGCGTAGAATATTGCTCATCATGCCGACCCTGCCCCCTGAATCCATGGAAGCGCAATCCTTTCGCGCGCTGGGCGGGCGCCTGAAAGCAGCGCGACTGGCCATGAACGTGCCGGCGGCCGATCTTGCCGACCGAGTGGGCATTTCTCGCTCGACTCTTCGCGCGGTCGAAGGCGGGGAGACGTCCCCATCGGTCGTGGCCTACCTGGTCGTGATCTCTGCGCTCGGCTTGTCGAACGGGCTGCCGAGCCTGATCGCGACGCCGCGTGCCGAGGTCAGTCGCGTGCGGGCCCGCCGCCCCGAAGCGTTCCCGGCGACGTCCGAAGGCCGAAGGCAAAAGCACGCGCTCGCCCAAGGCAAGGCCGCTATCGCCGAACTGCGCAAGATCGGCGTCAAGGCCGAACTGATCGGCTCAGTTGTCTGGGGCCAGTTCCACGCCTCCAGCGACGTCGACTTTCTCATCGTCGACGATGGCGGAGTCAGCGATGGCGTCATCTACGACAAGGTCGCCTCGAAGTTGGAGAATCCCTTCGACCTCGTGTTCCTGGAGCGCCTGCGTCCAGCTTCGCGCGACCTCATCCTGAAACAGCGCGCGGAGAATGGCCGGGCGCCGATTTCGGCAAACAATGCGCTGTCGTGACCAGCTTCAGGGAGGTCGTGGCGACAAAGCTTGTCGTGCTGAAGGAAGCCATCGATGACATGGAGACCGACCACGCCAGCATGTTGTCGCTTCAGAAGGACTACCCC
>JACMOG010000165.1 GCA_014378125.1 Vitreoscilla sp.
CGGCGTCCTCGGCCCAGGCCTCGTTGCGCAGTTGGGTGGGCGGGGAGCGCAGCAACTGCGGCTGGGGCGGCTCGAGTTGCTGGGCGAAGTCGGTGGACATGGGGGGCTCGTGCGGGCGCGCCGGGTGCGGCGCAGTGGCGAGTATCGCCGACGCGGCGGTCGCGTCGGCGTTCCGCCGAGCGCCTCAGGCCGCTCGCGGGGCGCCTTGCAGCGGCTCCGCGCGCCGCACCTTCCAGCCGGCGCGGGCGCGCTCGAGCCACGCCACCAGCTCGGCGGCGGGCAGGGCGCGCGTGTAGAGAAAGCCCTGGGCCATGTCGCAGCCGGCGCGCGCCAGCAGGTCGCGCTGGCCCGGCGTCCCCACGCCCCCGGCGCCCACCTGCAGGCCCAGCGCGGCGCCGATGCCGATCACCGCGGCGGCCAGCGCACGATCGCTGGACTCGGCCTCGAGGTCGCTCACGAAGCTCTTGTCGAGCTTCAGCTCGCTCACCGGCAGGCGCTTGAGGTAGCCCAGGCTCGAGTAGCCGGTGCCGAAGTCGTCCACCGACAGCCGCACGCCCATCTCGTGCAGCGTGCGCAGGTCGACGCGCGTGCGCTCGTCGTCGCTGAGCATCACGCGCTCGGTCACCTCCAGCATCAGCGCGCAAGGCCTGAGGTCGTGCAGCGCCAGCAGGTGTCGCACGTGGGCCGGCACGTCGTCGGAATGGAAGCGCAGCGGCGACACGTTGACCGACATGCTCGGCACCGGCACGCCGTCGCGCCGCCAGGCGGCGAGCTGCGCGCAGGCCGTCTCCAGCACCCAGGCGTCGATCGCGCCGATCAGCCCGCACTCCCCGGCCAGCGCGAGGAGGCGATCGGGCGGCACCGACCCGAGCACCGGGTCGTTCCAGCGCACCAGCGCCTCGACGCCGGCGCAGCCGGTGCCGTCCAGGTGCATCTTGGGCTGGAAGTGCAGCGCCAGGCCGCCCGCGGCCAGCGCCTGCCGCAGCGCGCTCTCCATCTGCATGCGTTGTGCCACCACGTCGTTCATCATGCTGGTGAAGAAGCGCGACGCGCCACGGCCGGCGCGCTTGACCTCGTACATCGCCATCTCGGCGTTCTTCAGCAGCCCGTCGAGCTCGACGCCGTCCTGCGGAAACATCGCGATGCCGATGCTGGACGACACCTCGATCTGCATGCCGGCGATGCGCAGCGGCACGGCCAGCGCGTGGCGCAGGCGTTCGGCGGCGTGCATGGCCTCCACCGGGCTGCAGCGCGGCAGCACGGCCGCGAACTCGTCGCCCCCCAGCCGCGCCACGGTGGCGCTGTCGCCGATCTGGGCCTGCAGACGGCGCCCGGTCTCGCGCAGCACCTCGTCGCCGGCGGCATGGCCCAGCGAGTCGTTGGTGGTCTTGGAGCGGTCGATGTCGAACAGCAGCAGCGCGCCCGGCGCCTGCATGCGCGCGGCCATCTGAAGCGCCTGGCGCGCGCGGTCGCTGAAAAGCCGGCGGTTGGGCAGTCCCGTCAGCGGGTCGAAGTAGGCCAGGCGCTCGATCTCGGTCCGGTTGGCCTCGTGCTGCAGCGCCACGCGGCACAGCGGCACGCAGGCCTCCACCATGCGGCGGTGGAAGGGCGGGGCCGAGCGCGGCGTGCGGTAGTACAGCGCGAACGTGGCCACCACCTCGCCGTTGCCCGCGATGATGGGCGTCGACCAGCACGCGGCCATGTCGCCCAGCAGGTGCAGCAGGCTGCGGTAGTCGGCCCACAGCGGATCGGTGGCGATGTCGGTGACCTCCACCGGCTCGCGCCGCCAGGCGGCGGTGCCGCACGAGCCCGCGCGCGGGCCGATGGGAGCGCCGTGCAGCGCGTCGACGTAGGCCGGCGGCAGGCTGGGCCCGGCCACGGGCGTGACGGTGCCGTTCTTCTCCACCAGCAGCACCGAGCACGCGACCTCGGGTGCGAGCGCCTCCACGCGGCGGCAGAGCAGGTCGAGCACCGAGCGTAGCGGCCGGCCCAGCGCGATCGATTCGAGTACCTCGCGCTGCAGGCCGTCGATGGCGAGCACGACGCGGACCTGGTCGTCCAGCCACGCCGCGCCCGGGTCGCCGCCCCGGGGGGTATCGAGCGACCGCTGCGCTTCGAGGTCGGCGATCGATGGGACGGTTTCGCCTGGCAAGCGCTGTCTCCCTGGTTCGTGTCCATTCGATTGTGCGAGTGACGACACGCGGCGGCAACGCCCTCTTTGTGGGGAGGTCTGGACGCGGCGCCGGTCCGATGCCGCGGCGTCGAAAGGGTGCACACTACGCGCTGTTGCACCACCGACGAAAGGATGCCTTCCATGAACAAGACACTCATCGCCACGTCCACGCTCGCCACCGCCCTGGCATTCGCCGTCGGGCAGGCGCAGGCCGCCGATGCCGCCAAGCCGCCGCAGGAGAAGTGCTTCGGCGTGGCCAAGGCCGGCGCCAACGATTGCGCGGCCACCGACGGCTCGCATTCGTGCGCGGGCCAGGCCAAGGCCGACAAGGCGCCGACCGACTGGAACTATGTCGCCAAGGGCACTTGCGACAAGCTGGGCGGATCCACGACCGCGCCGGCGAAGAAGTAGGCCTAGTCCTGCGGACTCCAGGACAGCTCGATCGGATCCGGTATCCGGCCGTCGGTGTCGCGCGGTAGCACGCCGGTCTTGTCGATGGCGCGCAGCACGGCGGCGTCCCACACCGCCGAGCCGCTGGACTTGGTGATCCTGCGGCTGATGATGGTGCCGTCCGGCGCGCAGCGGATCTGCACCACCGCCTCCGGATTGCCCGGCACGGGGTCGATCAGGTTCGCGTTCGGCTTCAGGCGCGCGATGATGCGGCCCGGGTAGCCCGCCGACGGCCCGGTATTGCGGGCCCCCGTGCCGGTGGCGTTCGCCGGCGCGTCCATCTGCCCCAGCATCCGCTTCACGTTGTCGTCGTGCAGCTTCTGCATCGCCTTCGCGTCCATCTTGGGCGGCGCCGGGGCCGGCGGCGGCGGTGCCGGGACTGGCTTGGGCGGCGGGGGCGCCGGCTTCGGCGGCGGCGGCGGCGGTGGTGCCTTGGGCGGCTTCTTTTCCTTGATCTGCTCGACCACGATGTCCGGCGGCTTGGGCGTCTCCACGGCCGGCGGCGGCGGTGGCGGCGGCGTCTCCACGGGCGGCGGAGGGGCGACGACCGGCGGCGGAGCGGCGGTGTCGGGAATGGCCGACCACAGCTCGGCCGTCGTGGCCACCACCACCTCCGAGCTGCGCCAGTGCAGGCCCCACACCAACGCCCCGATCAGCGTCGCGTGCGCGACGATCGAGATGGTGACGCCGGTGCCCCAGTCCTCCTCGCGAGGCGGACGGTCGTCGGGGCGGGGAGCCAGGATGCTGCTCATGCCTGCAGTGCTATCCGACCTGCTTGACGGCCAGGCCCACGCGCTGGACGCCCGCCCTTTGCAGCGTGCCCATCACCCTCACGATGCTCTCGTAGCGCACCGTCTTCTCGCCCGCGATGATCACCGGCACGTCGGCGCGGCCGCCCTGCAGCGCGTTCACGCGGGCGGCCAGCGTGGGAATGGTGACCGGCTCGGGGTCGGCCTTGTCCATGCGGATCCTGATGGCCTCGTCGGCGCCCACGATCAC
>JACMOG010000166.1 GCA_014378125.1 Vitreoscilla sp.
CGCCGACGCGCTGGCGCAGGCGGACGTGTGCGTGCACGAATGGACGCACGAGCGGCTGGCCGACGCCCTGGTCGTGGCGCACGAGGCGCGCCTCGATCCGGCGGCGGTGGCCGAGATCGTGCGCTGGCTGCAGGAGCGCGCCGGCGGCCCCGTCGATGGCGCGGCCTCCGCGCGCCTGGGGTCTGCCACCGGCGCCGTGCTGGCCCTGTCGGCCGCCGGCGCCCGCACGTGGATGCGGCTGCAGGTGGGCGGCGTGGCCGTGCGCGAACGCTTCGTGCGCATCGGCGATCCGCGTGACCGGGAGCCGCCGCTGCTGGTGGGCGTGCTGGGCGAGCGCGACGTGCCCGCCGCCACGCAGGCCACGCGCGCGCCGCGCCGTGGCGTGGTGCTGCTGTCGGCCGGCGGCGAGCGCCGCATCGGGCCGCACCGGCTGTGGGTGTCCTGGGCCCGCCGGCGCGCGGCGATGGGCGACGTGGTGTTGCGGCTGGACGTGGCAGGCATCGGCGACAGCGCCGCCCGCGCCCAGGGCGATCCGCAACGCCGGCCCGCGCACTACGACGCGCGCTGCGCCGATGACATCGCCCGCGCGGTGGCCTGGTTGCGCCGCGAGCACGGCGTGGCGCACTGCACGGTGATGGGCCTGTGCTCGGGCGCGTACCACGCGTGGCAGGCGGCGCTGGCGGGCGACGACGTGCAGCACGTGGTGGCCATCAACCCGCTGCTGTTCCACTGGCGCACGGGCATGTCGCTGGAGCCGGCGGCCAGCCCGTTCGGCCAGATCGCCATCGCCGAAGGCGCGGCGCGTGCACTGGTCGATCCCGCGCGCTGGCGCAAGCTGCTGTCCGGGCGTGCCAACGTGGGCGTGATCGGGCGCGCGGTGGCGGCGCGCGCGCGCCACGCGCTGCGCCTGCGCGCCCGCGGCATCGCGCGCTCGCTTCACGTGCCGCTCGAGCACGACCTGGCCGCGGAACTGGTGGGGGTATGCGAACGCGGCGTCAAGCTCGACTTCGTCTTCTCCTGCCACGAACCCGGCCTCACGCTGTTGCGCGAGGAAGCGGGCCGACACGGGATGAGGCTTGCGCGCGACAGTCGCGTGAACATCTCCGTGATTCCGCAGGCCGATCACACGTTCGCCGGCACGGCGGGCCGGGCGGCGCTTTACGCTTGCCTCGACAGCCTGCTTCCATCCGCGACCTCGATGATCCCCGTGCCCACCGTCTCTCCGTCGCGCTCCGCCGCGACCGCCAAGTCATGACCGCCGGCGCGCAGAAGTCGCTGGTCATCATGGGCATCCGCGGCGTGCCCGCGGCGCATGGCGGCTTCGAGACCTTCGCCGCTCGGCTTGCGCCCTGGCTGGTGCGCAATGGCTGGAAGGTGACGGTGTATTGCGAGGAGCCGTTCAAGTGCGCGCCCTACGAGAGCGACTGGCACGGCGTGCGCCGCGTGCACATCGGCTTCGGACCCGACAGCGCGATCAACAGCGTCAAGTTCGACTGGGCCTGCATCCGTCACGCGCTGCGCGAGCCGGAGCGTCCGCCGCTGGTGCTCACGCTGGGCTACAACACCGCGCTGTTCGGCCTGCGCCTGCGCAGCGCCGGCATCTCCCACGTGATCAACATGGACGGCATCGAGTGGGCGCGCAGCAAGTGGGGCCCGCTCGCCAGGACGTGGCTGTACCTGAACGACTGGGGCGGCTGCCTGGGTGCGACGCACCTGATCGCCGACCACCCCGAGATCTCGCGCCACCTGCAGACGCGCGTGAAGCCGGCGCGCATCAGCATGATTCCGTACGGCACCGACCTGGTCGAGCAGGCCGACCCGTTGCCGCTGGCCGCGCTGGGCGTGGCGCCGGGCGGCTTCATGACGCTGATCGCGCGGCCCGAGCCCGAGAACTCGGTGCTGGAGATCGTGCGCGCCTTCAGCTCGAAGCCGCGCGGCTGCAAGCTGGTGGTGCTGGGCCGCCTGGCGCCCGACGTCAACGAGTTCCACGCCGACGTGCTGCGCGCCGCCAGCGACGAGGTGCTGTTTCCCGGCGCGATCTACGACGCCGGCGTGCTGGCCGCGCTGCGCCGGCACGGCCTGGCCTACCTGCACGGCCACCGCGTGGGCGGCACCAATCCGTCGCTGCTGGAGGCCATGGGCGCCGGCAACGCGGTGATCGCGCATGACAACCGTTTCAACCGCTGGGTGGCGCGCGAGGGCGCGCTGTATTTCTCGGATACGGCCACCTGTACCGAGGCCATCGACCAGATGCTGGCCG
>JACMOG010000167.1 GCA_014378125.1 Vitreoscilla sp.
GCCCCGCGGGCGGCCCCCCCGGGGGCGCCGCCACCGCCCGTTCCCCAGCGCGGTCGTCCCCAGCTACGAATCCCCTACCCGCTCGCCTTGCAGATGTCGACTGACTGTCGACGCCCCAAGACGCCAGGACCGGCTGACTAATACAAGCTCTTCTCCCCCGGCGGCCTCGTCTTGAACCGCTTGTCCACCCAGTAGTACTGCGACGGATTGCGTCGCACCTCCGACGCGATCCAGTCGTTCATGCGGGTAGCGTCGGCCACCGGATCGTCGGTGGGGAAGTCGGTCCAGGGGTCGAGGAAGCACACGCGGTAGCCTTGCCCGCCGGGAAGCATCTCGGCCAGCACCGGCTGCACCTTCATCGTGAGTGAGCGGGCCATCTTCGACGGCGCCGTCAGCGTGGCCGCGGGCACGCCCATGAAAGGCACGAACACGGCGTCCTGCGCGCCGAAATCCATGTCCGGCAGGTTGAAGAACGCCACGCCCTTGCGGATGGCGCGGATCAGCGGCAGCGCCTTCTCGTGGCGCGAGTAGATGTCGCCGTTGCCGAAGCGCACTCGGCCCTTGCGGATGGCCTTGTCGAACACCGCGATGCTTTGCCGCTGGTAGATCGACCCGACGCGGCGGGTCTGGAACAGCTGCGTCGCCTGGCCGGCCACGTCGAGCGCCACGAAGTGCGGCGCGAGCCACATGACGGCGCCCGGCTCGCGCGCGGCGAAGCCGGGGTCGCCCTCTACGTGGATGAGCCGCTTGAGGCGCTCCGGCGACGCGTACCAGAGCAGGCCGCGCTCGAGGAAGCTGCGCGCGATCCACTGGAAGTTCTCGCGGGCGATGGCCTCGCGTTCCTGTGCGCTCTTGTCCGGCATGGTCAGCTCGAGGTTGCGCAGCGCCACCTTGCGGCGCGAGCCGGCCAGCACCCACAGCAGCCGGCCCAGCGTGCGTCCGATGGCGGCCTGCACGACCAGCGGCAGCCAGCTCAGCAGCCAGAGCAGGCCGAGCACCCCGCGCGCGACAGTGTTCATTCGGTTCCCTTGGCGCGGCCCGCGGGCGCAGGCGCGGCGGCGGCTTCGGGCGCCTCGGTCTCACGCGGCTGCTTGTAGCGGTTGTACCCCCACAGGTACTGGCCGGGCTCCTGCAGGATCACGTTCTCCATCGTCGAGTTCATCACGGTGGCGGCGGCGGTCTGCGCGGCGAGGTCGGTGCCCGCGAGCAGGGCCGAATCGAGCGGCGTGACGTGCACGCGGTAGCCGCGGCCGTGCGGCAGGCGGCTGCAGCGCAGCACGAAGCAGTTGGCGTCGGTCTGCTGCACCATGCGCACGGCCAGCGTCATCGTGTAGGCGGGCTGGCCGAAGAACGGCGCCCACACCCCCTGGCCGCGCGGCGGCACCTGGTCGGGCAGCAGGCCCACGGTCTCGCGGCGCTTGGGCGCGCGCAGCATCTGGCGCACGCCCGCCAGGTTGGCCGGCGCGGTGGCCATCATGGGCTGCTTGCGCGCGGCTTCCTGGAAGTCGCGCAAGGCCTTCTGGCGCGCGGGCCGGTACAGCACCGTGAGCGGCTGGCGCGCGCCGTAGCGCGTGACGTAGGCGCGCGCGGAGACCTCGAACGCGCCCATGTGCGGCGTGAGGATCACCAGCGGCCGGCGCTCGTCGATCGCGCGGTCGAGCGGTTCCGCGCCCACCCATTCGACCAGGTCCGTCAGCATCCGCTCGTCGGCGCGCAGCCACAGCCAGGGCAGTTCGGCCACCATCCGGCCCGACTCCGCGATGGAGCGGCGCTGGTCGCGCTTGTCCACGCCGGCGTGCTCGGCGTTCTCGCGCAGGCGGCGCCGGTAGGTGGGCGAGGACAGCCACACCAGCCAGCCCAGCAGGCCGCCGACGGCGTGCAGCAGGGCCAGCGGCCAACGCGAAATCCAGCGAACGATGAACATCCGGCCTCGGGGGAGTGTCTTGGTCCGGGGCGCAGGGCCCCGGGCATGTGGTCGGCGATTATCGACCCGCGGCGCGGGCTCCTGTCGCGCCTGGCCGACGCGGCGGCCGGCCGGACATCAGGGTCTTGCCCCGGTCGCGCTAAAGTGCGTGGATGCAACCGAACACCTTCGCTCCCCGACGCCCGCGCCTGGCCGCGGCCCTGGCGCTTGCCGCCCTGGCCCTGGCGGCCGCCGCCCCGGCCCACGCCGAAACCGGCGCCGGCACCGCGCTGAAGAACACCGCCATCGCCGGCACCATCGCCACGTGGACGGTGGCCGCGCTCAAGGGCGCGCCGTTCTTCGGCTGCCTGGCGCACGGCCAGGCCGGCAACGACGCCTGGGGCGGCCGCGTGGCCGCCGGCAAGGATTCGGAGCTGTCGTACGAGTCGATCGGCGTCGAGCGCCACGAGTGCCAGCTCACCAGCGTGGGCGGTTTCTCGCTGGACATGTCGCCCACCATCTCGGCCAGCGCCTGGCAGGCCAAGAACGACAGCCTCTACTCGCACAGCGCCTGGGACATCGCCCTGGTGCCGATGATGCACTGGCGCTATCCGGTGTCGTCCAGCGCCCGGCTCGACCTCGAGTTCGGCATCGGGCCCAGCTACCTGAGCGAGTCCAACATCGGCGACCGCCAGAAGGGCAGCAACTTCCAGTTCTCCGACCACTTCGGCGTGGGCGTGAGCAGCGCCGACGGCCACTGGCGCGCGGGCTTCGCGTTCCGCCACATCAGCAACCTGTCGATCCGCACGCCCAACAATGCGGTCGACTTCAAGGGCGTGGCGCTGGAGTGGACGCCCTGACGCACGTGTCATCCTGCGACCGCGCGCAGGATGACACCCTATAGCGACTCGCGTCGGCGTCGCAGGCGGCGCCATCGCAGCGCCACGTGCCGCAGCCACAGTTCGCGGATCAGCCAGCCGCTGGCCCAGACGGCGAGGCCGGCGAACAGGGTGTCGCTGAGGAAGTGGCCGCCTTCGGCGATGCGGGCCAGGCTGACCACGGCGCCCCAGGCCAGGCCGATCCACAGCCAGCGGCGCCGGGTGGCCACGCTGCCCATCAGGCCGACGGCCATCAGGATGTAGCCGGACGTGGCGTGGCCGCTGACGAACGAGCAGTTGTGGTGGCACTGGCCGGTGGGCGTGAGCGCCGGCGAGAACGTCTGCGTGCCGCCGAACTGGCTCACCTGCACCGGACGAGCGCGACCCCAGTATTCCTACAGGCCCGCGTTGACCAGCAGCCCGGAGCCCAGCAGGCTGACCCAGGCCAGCGCCGCGAGCCGGCGCGACCAGCGGCCGCCGAGCGGATGCCGGCGCCACAGCGAGACGACGATGATCACCAGGCCCACCAGCGCGTAGAACTTCCCCGACCACGGGATGCCGTGGTACAGGAAGCGGGTGAACGCGAAGCGGTCGCCGATGAACGTGCCGTCGGCGGCGTGGAATTGCCCACTGACCCACAGGTCGAGCTGCGGCCAGGCGGTGAAGATCCAGGCGAGCGCCAGCGCCAGCGTCAGGCCGATCCAGCCGGCCTTGTGGCGCGCGCGCCAGCCGCGCCGGGGCGCGCGTTGCGGCGCGGGCTCGGTCACGACTTCTTCGCGGGCCGCGCGGGCGACGTCGGCACCGGGGTGGGCGCCGGTGCCGGCACGGCGGCCGGCGGCGCGATCTTGGCGGCGGCCACGGCGGCGGCGGCGC
>JACMOG010000015.1 GCA_014378125.1 Vitreoscilla sp.
GCCCGACATGAACGACCGCCTGGCCTCCATGCTGGTGTGGGACAACCACGCCTGCATGCCGCTGAAGCCGAACGACACCACCTTCCTGCCGCAGCTCAAGCGCCACCGCGACGCCGGTGCCGACGTGGTGATCGTCAACGTGGGCTACGGCGACGACGGCGTCGAGCAGCACCTGCGCATGCTGGCCTCCATGCGCGGTTGGCTGGAAGCCAACTCGCGCGAGTACCGGTTGATCGAGTCGGTGGACGACATCGAGGCCGCGCGCGCGGCCGGCCAGCTGGCGGTGGGCTTCGACATCGAGGGCGCCAACGCCATCGGCGACCAGCTGAGCCTGCTGGCCCTGTACCGCGACCTGGGCGTGCGCTGGATGCTGCTGGCCTACAACCGCAACAACCTGGCGGGCGGCGGCTGCCAGGACGACGACCCCGGCCTCACGCCGTTCGGCCGCCAGATGCTGCGCGAGATGGCCCGCGTGGGCATCGTGGCCTGCTGCTCGCATACGGGCTACCGTACGGCCCGCGAGGCGATCGACGAGTCGCCCACGCCGGTGATCTTCTCGCACTCGAACGCGCGCGCGCTCACCGATCATCCGCGCAACATCCCCGATGACCTGATCCGCGCCTGCGCCGCGCGCGGCGGCGTGGTGGGCGTCAACGGCATCGGCATCTTCCTGGGCGACAACGATTCGTCGGTGGACAACGTGGCGCGCCACGTGCTGCACATGCTCGACCTGGTGGGCAGCGAGCACGTGGGCATCGGCCTGGACTACATCTTCGATTCGAGCGAGCTCGACGCGGAGATCGCTGCCAACCCCGACAAGTTTCCGCCGCACCTGGGGTACTCGGCGGGCATCGCGATGACGCCGCCCGAGCAGCTGCCGGCGCTCGCCGAGGCGCTGTCGCGGCGCGGCGTGGACGACGAGGCCATCGCGCGCATCTTCGGCGGCAACTGGCTGCGGGTGGCGCGCGAGGTGTGGCGCCCGCGCGCCTGACGCCCAGGTTCCCGGGGGTTCAGTCGCAGAACTTCGCGACGTGCTTCTCGGCCTCGGCCAGCAGGCGCGGGCGATCGTGGTCGTCGATGTACTCGCGCTGGCCGGCCGTGTTCGTGATGAACACGCGGCCGCCGGTGCGCTTGAGCGTGATCGTGTTCTCCCGCGCCACGGTGCAGTGGCGCCGGCGATGCCCATCGTCGTACGGATCCGCCACGGCCATCGGCGGCCCGGCGGGCTTCGGCGCGCTCGCGCGCTCCGCGTTCAGCTGGGCCGCCGTGGGATGCGGCACGGGCTTGGCGGCCACCGGGCACGGCGTCGACTGGTAGGTGGTGCCGCCCGTGGGCTGCGCGCACTTGTAGACCTGGGCCTGCGCGGCGAAGGGGAGCGCGGCGAGCAGCGGGAAGGCGAAGTTGGCGTTGGGCATGGAACGATCGCGGGGCGTTGTCGGGTCTCGCGATGTTCGCATTGCGGGGCAACGTTCGCCGCGGCAGGGCCTGTCGACATGCTGCGCCGGTGTGAACAATGCGGCGCGCTCCGCGGATGCGCTGCCCGGTCTGCCTGGTGCGTTGACATGTGGCACTTTGCCACATACTATCTTGTCATGGCCCAATCCATCCGCATCTCCGACGAGCTCTACGGCGCGGCTCAGAAAGCCGGTGCGTTGCTTGACCGTTCGCTTGCACAGCAGATGGAATATTGGGCGCGCCTGGGCGCGGCCATCGACGCGGCGGGCATCACTTCCGCGCAAGCGATGGAACTTCTGCAGGCTGGGCGACTGAATGTGCTGATCGCCGCAGCGACCTGCAAGACCGACAACGAGGCCGGCTCCTCGCAGATGCTTCGCCAACGCCGTCGGTCCTTCGAGAAGCAGGTGCGTGATGGCCAGCGCAAACCCGACAGCCTGGTCATCTTCACGCCCCAGGCCGTGGCCGCTTCCAGTCGTTCAGCGCCGGAATACACGCCGGACGAAGCTGAAGGTGGAGGCGGATGGTGAAGCGCAGCCGCGAGGCCGTCGCGCCCGCGGAAGTGGTCGAGACTCTGCTGTCCACCGCGCGGGAGCACATCCTGGTGGGCGGCCAAGCGCTTGCTTGTCGGCCAGGCCTATCTAGAGATATCGGAGGACGAGCACATCAATGTGGACGTGCTCTGGCAATTGATCGGCGTCGATGCCGAGCGGGTAGAAAAACGCGCGACCACGGTCTCGAGGCTGCGAAAAACGCCGACGAGTTGGCCTCGGGACGCAGTCCGATCCAGGGGCTGGTTTCCGAAATCGAGAAGCTGGCCGTCGATGACGCGGGTCGCAAGGTCGCCGCGCGCCACGGCGTGCACGTTGCCGATGCGATCGACCCGTCGCTCATTCCGGCCGGGCCGTTCTGGACCAAGCGATGGCCCAAGCTCAAGGGGCTCATGTCGCATGATTACAGCGCGACGTTCAAGCCACCAGAGAATTCGAACTGACGAGCTCGCCTGTGCCCGCCCACCACGCCGCCTGCTCCTGCGGCCAGCTCACGCTGGTCGCCCACTGCGACCCCGTCGGCGTGTCGATGTGCCACTGCCTCGCGTGCCAGCGCCGCACGGGCAGCACCTACGGCGCGCAGGCGCGCTTTCCCACCGACCAGGTGGAGATCGCAGGCCAGTCCACCGAGTACGTGCGCATCGGCGACGAGGGCAACGCCTGCCATTTCCACTTCTGCCCGCGCTGCGGCGCGACGGTCTGGTACTTCTTCGACGAGGAATTCCGCGTGGTGCCGGTGGGCGCGTTCGCCGACCCGACGTTCGCGGCGCCCGGCGTGTCCGTTTACGAGGAGCGGCGGCACCCATGGGTGAGCGTGCCCGAAGGCGCGAAGCTGATCTGGTGACGGACGCAACCGCCATCGACGAGTCGTGGGTGCTCTACCTGTTGGAGTGCCGCGGCGAGCGCCTGTATGCAGGCATCACCAACGACCTGGCGTCGCGCTTCGCCGCGCATTGCGCCGGCAAGGGCGCGCGCTTCACGCGGGCGTTTCCGCCGCTGCGCATCGTGGCCGCGGCGCGCCTGCCGTCGCGGTCGCTGGCGCTGAAGGCGAAGTACGCACTTAAGCGCCAGCCGCGGGCCGCCAAGCTGTCGTTCCTTGCGGCTTGTGGCGCGGCGATCGCGCTCGATTCGGAGTGAGCGGCCTGGCCCCTGGTCAAACGGCGGTCATCCGCATCAGCCCTTCCTGCGCCACGCAGGCCACCAGCGTGCCGTCGCGGCTGAACAGGTTGCCGCGCGCGAGGCCGCGCGAGTGCGCGGCGGCGGGGCTGTCCATCACGTACAGCAGCCAATCGTCGATGCGCACGTCCTGGTAGAACCACATGGCGTGGTCGAGGCTGGCCATCACCATGCCGGGCGTGTAGTAGCCCACGCCGTGCGGCAGCATCGCGGTGGACAGCAGTGCGAAATCGGACGCGTAGGCCAGCAGGCTGCGTTGCAGCGCCTGGCCGGCCGGCACGGCGCCGCGTGCGCGCAGCCACACGGCCTGCGCGGGCTCGCCCGCGCCCGCGCCGGGGCGAAGCGCGCCGGTGGGCACGGGACGGATCTCGATGGCCCGCGCGCTGGTGATCTTGCGGTCGCCGGTGCCCGACGCGGGCTGCGGACGCGTCAGCTCCACGAAGGTCGTCAGGCCCTCGGGCGCGGGCACGTCGGGCATCGCCAGCTGGTGCGCGAAGCCGGGCTCCTCCACCTGGAACGACGTGGAGAGGATCAGGATGGGCTTGCCGTGCTGGCTGGCGGTGACGCGGCGCACGCTGAAGCTGTTGCCGTCGCGGATGCGATCCACCTGGTACTCCACCGGGTGTTGCGCGTCGCCGCCGCGCAGGAAGTAGGCGTGCAGCGAGTGGGCGAGCCGGTCGCCGCAGGTGAGCGCCGCGGCCATCAGCGACTGGCCCAGGATGTGGCCGCCGAACAGGTTGCGGAAGCCGAGATCCAGGCTTTGGCCGACGTAGAGGTCGCCGCCGGCGGTCTCCAGGGCGAACAGCGTCAGCAGGTGGGGCAGGGCATCGGGATCGTGGGCGTCGGTGGTCATGGCGGCTCTCGTTGAGCGGAACTCTATCGCACGGGCGCCACGACGCGGGGCGGTACCATGCGCGCGGAGGACGGAAAACCCATGCAGCCGAGACTGGCCAACGTATTGCTCTTCATTGCCGCGGCCGGGTTGGCCCGCTCGGCGCTCGCCGCCGACACGGCCGCGGCCGCACCGCCGCCCGAGCGCGCCCAGGGCCTGATCGTGCTGGACTACCAGAGCATCCCGGTGCGCGGCTACCCGTCCATCGACCTGGCGGGCGTGCACGTGCTCAACCAGTTCAACGACTGGCTCTATGGCGGCGTCGGCGCGCATGCCCCGCTGTTCAAGGGCGCGTACGGCGGGTTCATGTCGTTCGACGCCACGCTGCACGCGCAGGCCGACGTGGCGGGCCGGCTGTACGCCGACGCCGGCGTGTCCTACGGCGGCGGCGGCGGCGGCAACAGCGTCTCGCAGTCGCGCGTCATCTCGGGCTCCGGCGCCTTCGCGAAGGCCTACGCCGGCCTGGGCTGGCACTTCGACGACTTCTCCGCGGGCCTGAACGTGTCCTACCTGCGCTTCTCGCAGTCGGTGATCCACGGCACGCAGCTCGACCTCGCCGTGCAGGTGCCGTTCTCGTATGCGAGGACGCCTTACGCCAGCACCGGCCACGCCTCCGGCGGAACCCGGGCCGCCGACGCGCCGGCCGACGACAACACGCTGATGTTCGGCCTGGACAACTTCATCCAGGTCAAGCCCAAAGGCACCTTCAAGGGCACCGTCAACCTCGCGGACGTGCAGTTCAACCACTTCCTCACCGACCACACCTACGCGCTGGTGGAGGGGAGCGTCGGCGTTCGCGGGCTGCCCATCTACAACCAGCTGCTGGGCGGTGTCGGCTACCGCGCGACGCTCTCGCGCGACGTCGACGTGTACGGGCAGGTGGCGGTCGGCTCGGGCGGCTACGACCCGCAGCAGTTCGACACCGGTCCCGGCCTGCTGGTGTACCCGAAGGTGTTCGGGGAATACCGGGTGGGCGACCACCTGGGGCTGGCGCTGTCGGCCGGCTACCTGTTCGCGCCGCGCGGCACGTCGCGCAACCTGACCGTGGGCGCGGCGCTCAACTACCATCTCTCGGGTCGCGGCGGCGCGGGCGAGGGCGTGTCCAGCGGCTACCGCATCGACGTGTTCCAGCAGTCCGAGCTGCACCCGAAGATCGGCGACCGCACGCAGGGCGTGCTGCGCCTGCTCACCACGCAGGTGGACGACGTGCTCTCCGACAACGTCTACGTGCCCATCCAGGCCAGCATCGCCACCAGCCGCTACCTGGGTTACCCGGGCTACGGCGAGGCCCTCACCGGCCTGGGCCTGCAGACCACGCACAGCGCCGATCAACCGTTCCAGGCCTTCGCGCAGCTGGTGGCCGGCATCAACGTGCACGGCGTCATCGCCAAGCCGGCGATCGGCGCGAATTACGCGCTCGGCGACCGCCTGGCGATCTACGCCCAGGTGGGCAAGACGACCTCGGTCAACGTGGCGCACCTGTACCCGGCGAGGTACCGGTTCGAGGCGACCAACGTCGGCCTGGGGCTGACGTATCGGTTCTCGCTGCCGGGTTAGGTCACCGCCTCGATAGTGAACGGACGTCGTAGCCCGCCGATGCCGGCGGACCGCAACGCGGCCAGCACGGCGTCGCGCGCCATGCCCATCGTGTGCCACCAGTCGGGGCCCGGCTCGGCGTTGGTGTCGTAGTCGACGGGTTCCCACTCGTCCATCCGATGCCGAGCGCCCAGCGCGTCGTGCGGCGTCATGCCGGCGCGGTGCAGCGTGCACGTGAAGGCCGCGGCGGCGGCCTCCTGCTCGTCGTCCGACGCGTCCCGTATCGAGATCGTGAAGGTGGCCGTGCGCAGGGCGCTCATGACCGTGTCCTCCACGCCTTGCCGGTCAGGCCGGGGCGCGCCCGCCGCGGAACTGTTCGCGGTCGCGCGAGTTGCACGACAGCAGGCTCAGCGCCAGCACCAGGTCGTCGTTGGCCACGGGCGAGGCCGGCGCCCGGACGCCGCCCTGCGGCACGTTGCGCCAGTCGAACAGGGACCGGATGTCTTCGTTTTGCTTGTCGTCGATCACGATGAGGCCCCTTTGGTTGGCATGAAACGTTGAGAGACCGGCGGCAAGTGGCGTGCCTTGCGCCGTTCGCTGGAGCGCACCGCCTGGCTGAACGGTCGCGCCTTAGGGTTGCCGCATCTCTTTCGCTCCCGACCACCCCCGCAGGACTCACCTCCGAGGCACTGTCGCTCGTCAGCGTGGACCCTGCGACTGCGCGCGGGATGACACTGGGTGGGTCAGTCCGGCTCGCTGCCCCCGGCGCGATAGAGCTCCGCCAGCGTCTCGCGCAGCCACCGATGCCCGGCGTCGGATTCGGCGCGCCACGACCAGTGCGCCCAGATGCCCAGCTGCGGCAGGTCGACCTGGATCTCGGCAGTGACCAGCGGAAAGTGGCGCGCATGGCGCAGCGCCGGACGGCGCGGGATGATGGCAGCGAGGTCGGTGTTGGCCACCACGTCGGCCACCGCGCTGTAGTGCGGCAGCATCAGCCGGATGTGATCGGCCAGGCCCAGGCGGCGCAACGCCTTCTCGGGCTCGGGGTGGCTCTGCGCCACCACGTACTGCAGCGCCTGGCGCGCCTCGGCGGAGCCGAGCGCGTGCACGAACGGGTGGTCGCGGCGCACCAGCAGCACGTAGCGGTCGACGATCAGCTGCTCGTGCAGGGTGCCGTGGATGTCGGGCAGGTGGCCCAGGGCGAGGTCGATGCGGCGTTGGTCCAGCGCCGGCTGCACTTCGTCGAGTGGCAGCTGGCGCACCTCGATGCGCACGCCCGGCGCGTGCACGCGCAGGTGGGCCATCAGCACGGGCAGGAACTCGCCCTGGCCGATGTCGCTCATGTGCAGCGCGAAGCGGCGGTCGGAGCTGGCCGGGTCGAAGGCCCGCGTCTCGCCCAGCGAGGCGTCGACGGCCGC
>JACMOG010000168.1 GCA_014378125.1 Vitreoscilla sp.
CG
This sequence comes from Vitreoscilla sp., assembly GCA_014378125.1. The sequence continues at coordinate 3 of JACMOG010000168.1, forward strand.
CCCGCGCCGCGCAGGAGGCCGGCGCCCTGGTGACGCTGATCGCCGGGCCGGTGCACCTGGCCACGCCGCGTGGCGTGCGGGGCATCGACGTGGAAAGCGCGCGCCAGATGCACGCCGCGGTGATGCCGCTGGCGCGCGAAAGCGACGTGTTCGTGGCCACCGCCGCCGTGGCCGACTGGCGCCCCGCGCAGATGAACGAGCACAAGATCAAGAAGGACGGCAAGAAGGTGGCGCCGATGTTCGAGCTGACCGAGAACGAGGACATCCTCGCCGACGTCGCCCGCCTCGACCCGCGCCCCTACTGCGTCGGCTTCGCGGCCGAGAGCGAGAATTTGCTCAAGCACGCCCGCGACAAGCTGCAGCGCAAGAACGTGCCGCTCATCGTGGGCAACCTGGGCCCCGCCACCTTCGGCCGCGACGACAACGCGCTGGTGCTGGTCGACGCCCACGGCGAGCGCGAACTCGCGCAGGCCGACAAGCTCACGCTGGCGCGCCAGCTGGTGCAAGAGATCGCCACGCGTATTGCAACCTGACACCGCATTCAAATGACCATCATCGATCTCAAGGTTCTCGACGCCCGCATGGCCGACACGCTGCCGGCCTACGCCACGCCGGGCAGCGCCGGCCTCGACCTGCGCGCGTGCCTCGACGCGCCCGTGCTGCTGGCCCCGGGCCAGACGGCGCTGATCCCCACCGGGCTGGCTATCCACATCGGCGACGCCGGCTTGGCCGCGATGATCCTGCCGCGCTCGGGCCTGGGCCACAAGCACGGCATCGTGCTGGGCAATCTGGTCGGCCTGATCGACTCCGATTACCAGGGCCAGCTGATGGTCAGCTGCTGGAACCGCGGGCAGGCGGAATTCACCATCAACCCGATGGAGCGCATCGCGCAGATGGTGATCGTGCCGGTGGTGCAGGCCACGTTCCGCCGCGTGGACGACTTCGATGCGTCGCATCGCGGCGAGGGCGGCTTCGGCTCGACCGGCAAGCACTGAGCGCCCCCGGCCCGAAGGGGTCTGGCATCTCCCGCGTACCCGCGGGCGATGCCTGACCCTATCCGATATCAGTGCAGCTGCGACCTGTCCTTCGGCGGCAGCACCTGCAACAGCCCCGCCGCATCGTCGTTGACCGTGCCGGATTCGATCTCCTCCGGCGTGGCAGCGCGCACGGCCTTCACCTGGACGTGCATGCGGATGGCCAGCCCCGCCAGCGGATGGTTGCCGTCCAGCACCACGTGCGACGGGTAGACCTCGGTGACCGTGTAGACGGTGTCCTCGGGCATGTCGGGCGTGACCGCGCCGTCGGGCAGCCCCTCGAACTGCATGCCTACCTCCACGCCGTCGGGAAACAGCGCGCGAGCCTCGAAGCACACCAGCGCGGAGTGGTAGTCGCCGAAGGCGTTCTCGGGCTCGAGGTGCAGGTGCACGTCGTAGCCGGCGGCCTGTCCGTCGAGGGCTTCCTCGACCTTGGGGAGCAGGTCGTCGCCGCCGAAGAAGAATTCGGTGGGCTCGGTGAGCTCGTCGATGGGCGCGTTCTGGGCGTCCGAAAGCTGCCAGGTGAGCGTGACGACGCAAGGGGCGGAGATGATCATCACCGAATTTTAAGCGGGCGCCGACGGCGCGCATGGCGGCCCGGATATTCGGGGGCGACAATGCGCGAATGAACCTCCGTGAACCCCTTGCACTGCTGGGCGGCCTGTCGCCCACGGCCTTCATGCGCGACGTCTGGCAGAAGCGCCCGCTGCTGATCCGCAACGCGCTGCCCTTGGTGGCCGAGACTGGCGCGCCGCTGGCGCCCGTCACGCCGGCGCAGCTGTTCGAGCTCGCGTCGCGCGACGACGTCGAGTCGCGGGTGGTGATCCAGGACGTGGCCGGGTCGGCGCCCAAGCCGAAGGCCACGAAGACGAAGACGAGGACGAAGACGCGGACGCCGGCGCCCGCCGCCGCCGGCTGGCAGCTGAAGCACCGCCCGTTCGCGCGCCGGGCGCTGCCGCCTCTGTCGCAGCGCGGCTGGACGATGCTGGTGCAGGGCGCCGACCTGCACGTGCAGGCCGCGCACG
>JACMOG010000169.1 GCA_014378125.1 Vitreoscilla sp.
CTGTTTGCGGTTTCCCAGCCGCCGCCGTCGTCGCTCCCGCCGGACGGCGTGAAGTTGCGGGAGCCCCCGCCCGACGAGTCGCCGCCCCAGTCGTTGCCGCCGGCGCCGTAGTCGATCGGGCGGTTGTCGAGGTCGCGCGTGGCCTGGTCGGCGTCGCTGTAGTTGGCGCCCTGCGAACCGAAGCTGTTGCCGTTGCCGAGGTTCTCGTCGTGGCGATTGCCTTCCAGCATGCGCTCGAGCAGCATGCCTCCTGCCACGCCGGCGCCGGCGGCCAGGCCGGTGCGCAGCAGTCCACCCCCGGGCGCGGCGCCGTAGCCGGGACCGTACCCCGGGCCGTAACCGGGCTGTGGCACGCCCGGCTGCATGCCGTAGCCGCCCTGGGGTTGGGGCGCGAAGCCACCGCCGGACATGTTGTTGGCGATCGCGCGGCGCGACACGGCGCGGAAGATCAGGAACGCGACGACGGCGAGGCCGCCCACCCACACCCAGCCCGGGACGCCGCTGCTGGCGGCCCGCACCGGCGCGGCGGGGGCCATCGGCGCCGCCTCGACGCGCGTGGGCGCCACGCCAGGCGAGGCGGCCGGACGGGACAGCTCACGCGTAAGCTCGCCCTGGAAGGTGCGGAACCGGGCCGGATCGCCGGAGAACTTCAGCGACGGATCGATCTCGCTGGCGCGCGACGCCTCGGCCGACGCGTCGGCGAACTTGTGTTCCTTGGACAGGATCTCTGCCAGGATGTAGTGCGCCCGGGCGCTCTGCGGCTTGGCGGCGATCACCTCGCGCACCATGGACTCGGCCTTGGGATAGTCGCCGGCGCGGTCGGCCGCGGTCACGTCGTCGACCGTGGGAACGGCCATGGCGGCGGCAGACCACAGGGCGGCGGCACAGGCGGCCGCCAACAGCATCTTGCGTTTCATCTTCGTGTCCTTTCAGACGGAGGGCCACCGACATCATGCTCTCTCGGAGCCGGCGCTTCCTCGACGTGAACATGAGGTCGACCCGCTGCCCATCAAGAGGTTCCGCGCGACATTTCGCAGGGTGGGCGCTTGCAAGGTTTCAGCAAGGCGTGGACCCACGATTGCGACACCCATTTTTACCTGGATAGGGGTGGACGGCCGCTTGCTGCGGGCAGACGATCGGCGAACCCTCCATCGCAAAGGAACCCACCATGGCCACCAGACACACCATCCCGGGCAGCGAACGCCACGCACTGGAGGGCGCCCGCGCCGTCGGGCCGGCGCGCCCCGACGAGCGCATGGAGGTCACCCTGCGCGTGCGCGCGAAGACGCCCATCGCCCACGCGCTGGCCGCCACCGGCGCCACCGGCGACACGCATCCCGCCCGTCGCCAGTACCTCACGCGCGAGGAATACGCCACCAGCCACGGCCCCGACGCGCCCGACCTGGCCGCCGTGGCCGCGTTCGCGAAGGCGCACGGACTGGCGGTGGTGCAATCCGACGCGGCGCGGCGCAGCGTCGTGCTCTCCGGCACCACGCAGGGCATGAACGACGCCTTCGGCGTCAACCTGCAGCGGTTCGAGCACGCCGGCGGGAGCTACCGCGGCCGCGTGGGCAGCGTCAGCGTGCCGGGCAATCTCGCGGGCGTGGTCGAGGGCGTGTTCGGCCTGGACGACCGCCCCGCCGCCGATCCGCACTTCCAGCGCTACGAACCGGTGCCGGGCGCGCTCGCCATCGCGGCCAAGGCCTTCACCCCGCCCGCGCTCGCCAGGCTGTACGACTTCCCCACCGGCGTCGACGGCGCCGGCCAGTGCATCGGCATCATCGAGCTGGGCGGCGGCTACAAGCCGGCCGACCTGGCCACGTATTTCGGCTCGCTGGGCCTCGCCGTGCCCACGGTGAAAGCCGTGCTGGTGGATCACGCCAAGAACCTTCCCACCAACGCCAACAGCGCCGACGGCGAGGTGCTGCTCGACATCGAGGTGGCCGGCGCCGTCGCGCCGAAGGCGCTCATCGCCGTCTACTTCGCGCCCAACACCACGCAGGGCTTCCTCGACGCCATCACCACGGCCGTCCACGACAGCGTCAACAAGCCCTCGGTCATCTCCATCAGCTGGGGCTCGGCCGAAACCAACTGGACCGGCCAATCGATGACCCAGTTCGACCAGGCCTTCCAGGCCGCGGCGGCGATGGGCGTGACGGTTTGCGTGGCCGCCGGCGACAACGGC
>JACMOG010000170.1 GCA_014378125.1 Vitreoscilla sp.
ACCTCGTCGACGATGGCGAAGTTCAGGCCCCGCTGCACGCGATCGGCGGTCTCGTAGACCATGTTGTCGCGCAGGTAGTCGAAGCCGAACTCGTTGTTGGTGCCGTAGGTGATGTCGGCGTTGTAGGCGACCTGCTTCTCCTCGCGCGACAGGCCGGGCACGTTCACCCCCACCGTCAGCCCGAGGTAGTTGTACAGGCGGGCCATCCAGTCGGCATCGCGGCGCGCGAGGTAGTCGTTGACCGTGATCAGGTGGACGCCCTTGCCGCCCAGCGCGTTGAGGTACACGGGCAGCGTGGCCATCAGCGTCTTGCCTTCGCCGGTGCGCATCTCGGCGATCTTGCCCTCGTGCAGCGTCATGCCGCCGATGAGCTGGACGTCGAAGTGGCGCATCTTGAGCGCGCGCTTGCCGCCTTCGCGAACCACCGCGAAGGCCTCAGGCAGCAGCTCGTCGAGGGTGGTGCCCTGTGCCACGCGCAGGCGGAACTCGTCGGTCTTGCCCTTGAGTGCCTCGTCGCTCAGCGCCGCCGTGGCGGCCTCGAGCGCGGAGACTTTCTCGACGACGCGCCGATATTGCTTGAGCAGTCGATCGTTTCGGCTACCGAAAATCTGGGTGAGGAGCTTGGGCAACATGCGTGAGTTTCAGGACCGGGGTGGCAAGCGTACTGCGCCGCATCTGGGGATGCAGCGCGCGACGACAAGGTCTGGCGCGCCGGGATGCCTGTAATCCCCGAGGGAAGCCATGGCGACCTTGCGCACAACAGGAAAGTGTAGCATTTGGGTCTCATCGGCCCGGGCAGGCAAGCCTTCCCGGCGCTAACGGTGCTCGGCACCCAACGGCGTGGCCTGGCCGGCCGCGGTCTGCATCGCCGGCCTGGCATTGGGCCCGGCCAGGAAACGCTGCGGATCCTGAGGAATCCCGTCCACCAGCACCTCGAAGTGCAGGTGCGGGCCGGTGGAACGGCCCGTGGTGCCCACGTCGGCCACCACCTGGCCGCGCTTGACCAGGTCGCCCACCTTCACCAGGATCCTGGAGGTATGGCCATAGCGGGTCATCAGGCCGTTGCCGTGGTCGATCTCCAGCATCAGGCCGTACTCGGGGTGCATCTCGGCCGTGCGCACCACCCCGCCGGCGGCGGCGTGGATCTCGGTGCCCACGGGCGACGGAAAATCGAGTCCCGTGTGCAGCGAGCCGCGACCGGTGAACGGGTCGGCGCGGAAGCCGAAGCCCGAGCCCACGGTCACGTCGATGGGGCGGCTGCTGGGAATCATGAGCGTCTTCAGGCGCGACTCGAGAAGCCGCGACTCGGTCAGGGTGAGCACGTCGCTTTGCTCGCCGTCCGCCGCCGACAACTCCTCGAGCGCGCCTTTGAGCTCGTCGAACCCGGGCCTGGCCATGGGCACGAACGGGCCGCCCGCGCCGCCGCCCCTCGCGTTGGCGCGCGTCAGGCCCGCGAGGTCTTCCGGCTTCAGACCCGCCATGCCCGAGACGCGGTCGCCCATCGCCTCGATCTTGATCATGCGGGCCTGCATGTCGCCCACCTTCTGCGCCATGGCGTCGAGGTTCTCGCGCAGGATCTTGTCGCGCTGGGCGCTCTCGTCGTGCACCACCAGCTTCACGAGCTGGCTCACCACCGGCCAGCCCTCGCGGGCCGCCTTCAGGAAGAAGTAGTGGTAGATGGCGCCGGACGTCAGCAGGATGGCCATCACGAGCATGCACGCGGACACGACCATCTGTGCCGGGCTGATGTGCAAGACCCGCGTGCGGGACAGCCCGCCGTGGGTGATCATTATCTGCATCGCTACACTCTCCAGAGATGGCCCCGCCAAGACCGCAAAAACCCGCCGACAAACCCGCCGCCACGCCTCGGTCGGGGGCGTTCTACGCGTTGCCCAAGCCCCCCACCGTGGTGCCCCTCGCGCGGCCCTTGGGCGAGAGCCTCGCGCGCGACGACAGCCTGTCCAACCTGCTTGCGCGCGTGCGAGCGTCGCAGGCGCGCCTGGACGCACTGGCCGATGTGTTGCCGGGACTGCTGCGCCAGCACCTGCGTGCGGGCCCGCTGGACGATGACGGCTGGACGATATTGGCGGCCAATTCGGCCGTGGCCTCGAAGCTGCGCCACCTGCTGCCCACGCTCGCGGAAACACTCGTGGCGAAAGGGTGGCAGGCTACTTCAATCCGCGTCAAGGTTCAATCGACGCTGGCCCCAAGTCGGTAAATGAAGAAACCGCGCGTAGCGCGGTTTGTCACGGAAGAGGGTCACTGACGTGGATCCTGCGGCTTCACGCGGGATGACGGGTGGACTCAGAGGCTGATCGCCTCGACCGCCGCATCCGGCACGTGTTCCGTCTGCACCGGACGCGGCCCGGCGGCCGCGGGGTCGGTCACCAGCAGCTCGGTGGGAACCGATGCGGCCGGGGTGGCGGCCGCGGCGCGCCGATCGACCAGGCGACCCGAGATCGCCACATCCATGATCCGCAGCACGCCGAACAACAGCGACGCGGCGATGACGCCCAGCATGAGCGTCATCGCACGATTGAAATGGGCGCGAGCCAACCAGCGCGGGGCGTGCAACCAGTGGAAGTGCAGCGTCATGAAGGCTCTCTGGATGACGCATCGGCCGGAGAGGCCGATGCGAATCGTTGGCGGACTTACTGGGCCGGGGCCGGGGTGGGAACCGGGGTGTCCGGCGTCGGCGCAGGCGCCGGAGTCGACGGGCTCACTGTCGGTGCGTCAGGTGTCTGCTGCATTGCTGGCGGCTGAACGTCGGCGGGCGGGGTCACCGCGGGCGTGACCGTCGTGTCGGGCGTCACCAGCGGGGCGGCTTGCACCGGCTGCGGCGCGACGCGGGGCGTGACCACCGGCGCGGCCTTGGCCTTGGTCACGTGGG
>JACMOG010000171.1 GCA_014378125.1 Vitreoscilla sp.
GCGCTGGCGCAGGAGCTGATGGGCGACACGATGCCGTCCAACATCATCATGCTGGGCGCATGCTGGCAGCGCGGGCTGGTGCCGGTGTCGCACGCTGCGTTGATGCGCGCGATCGAGCTGAACAACGTGGCCGTGGACAACAACAAGACCGCGTTCGCCATCGGTCGCCTGGCCGTGACCGACCCGTCGGCGTTCAAGCGCGTCATGGGCGCCGACCAGCCGCCCGTGGATGCGTCGGCAAGGCTGTCGCTGTTCGGGCCCGAAGGGCTGATCGAGCGCCGCGTCGCGTTCCTTACCGCGTACCAGGGCGCCACGCTCGCCGCGCGCTTCCGCACGCTGGTCGAGGAAGTGCATGCGCGCGAACAGGCGCTGGGCACGCCCGGCGCGCCGCTCACGACCATCGTCGCGCAGCAGTTCTCGCGGCTGCTGGCCATCAAGGACGAGTACGAGGTGGCGCGCCTGTACACCGACGGCAGCTTCGCGAAGTCGCTGGCCGAGCAGTTCGACAGCGTGGGCAAGATGGAATTCCACATGGCCCCGCCGCTGATCGCGCGCCCGGGCCCCAACGGCCGCCCGAAGAAGATGCGCATCGGCCCGTGGCTGATGCCCACGCTGCGCGTGCTGGCGAAGTTCAAGGGCCTGCGCGGCACCTGGGCCGACCCGTTCGGCCACACCGAGGAGCGCAAGCTCGAACGCCAGCTCGCCGAGGACTACGAAGCGATGCTGCGCACGGAGATCCTGCCGATGCTGTCAGCCGACCGGCACGCGCTGGCACAGCAGATCGCCGGCGTGCCGGAGCGCATCCGCGGCTATGGGCACGTGAAACTGGGCAACCTGGCCACCGGCCGCGCGCAGTGGCGCGTGCTGCTGGACCAGTGGCACGGGCGCGGTGGCGATGCCGCGACGAAGGCCGGGCCGGCGGAGCGCGGGCGGGTGATTCCGATCAGCGTCGCTTGATGCCCGGGGTCTGGCCCCTTTAGGGATTGCGCCTCACTCGTCATCCCACCGGAACACGAACGACGCCCGCACCCGCGACGCCTCGATCAGCCGCGCATTCGGCTCGTCGGTGCCCCGTACCCACTCCGCGGCCTCCTCGGCGCTGCGGCCGAATTGCTCGTGGCGGCGGGTCAACTGGTGGAGGCGCACCTCGTCGGGCACGTCCACGTACCAGATCTCGTCCAGCAGGCCCCGGACGTCGGCCCACGGGCCCTCGTCCAGCAGCAGGTAGTTGCCTTCGGTGATGACCAGTTGCGTGCGCGCGTGGATCGGGATCGCGCCGGCGATGGGCTCCTCGATCTCGCGCCGGAACTCGGGCGCGTAGATCACCTCGTCGTCGTCCTGCACCAGCAGTCGGCGCAGCAGCGCCACGTAGCCGGCCGAGTCGAAGGTGTCGGAAGCGCCCTTGCGCGCGCGCCGGCCCAGGCGCTCGAGTTCGACGTTGGCCAGGTGGAAGCCGTCCATGGGCACCACCTGCGCCACCTTGGCGAACTCGGCCTGCAGCACGGCCGCCAGCGTCGACTTGCCGGCGCCCGGCGGGCCCACCAGGCCCAGCAGCGCACGGCCGCTGCGCTGGATCAGTTCCTGGGCGCGGAGGCGCGCGCTGTGGGGAAGTTCGGGAAGCGGGGATGACGTCATCCCCGCATCATGTCACCAGAGACGAATGCGGTCGGCCGGTGCCTTCCACATCTTGTCGCCCGGCTGGGTGCCGAAGGCCTCGTGGAAGCCGTCGCTGTTGATCGACGCTCCCAGCACCCGGAAGCGCGAGGGCGAGTGCGGATCGCTCACCGTCCAGCGCAGCATCGCCTCGTCGCGATCGCGTTCGCGCCACGCCTGGGCGAACCCGTAGTAGAAGCGCTGCTCGCCGGTGAAGCCGTCGATGACGGGCGATGGCTGGCCGTCGAGCGACAGCTTCCACGCCTTGTACGCGATCTGCAGGCCCGACAGGTCGGCGATGTTCTCGCCCAGCGTCAGCCGGCCCTTCACGTGCACGCCCGGCAGCGCCTCGTAGGCCGAGTACTGCGCGTCGAGGCGGGAGGTGATCGCGTCGAACGCCTTGCGGTCGGCCGGCGTCCACCAGTTGCGAAGCTTGCCGTCGCCATCGAACTGGCTGCCCTCGTCGTCGAAGCCGTGGCTGATCTCGTGGCCGATCACCGAGCCGATGGCGCCGTAGTTGCTGGCGTCGTCGGCCTTCATGTCGAACAGCGGCGGCTGCAGGAAGGCGGCCGGGAACACGATCTCGTTCTTGCTCGGGTCGTAGTACGCGTTCACCGTCTGCGGCGTCATGCCCCATTCCGTGTGGTCGACAGGCTTGCCGTTGCGCACCACCTGGCGGTGGTACTCGAACTGCGCCGCGCGCACGGCGTTGCCGACCGGGTCTCCGGCCTTCACCTCGAGCGCGCCGTAATCACGCCAGACGTCGGGGTAGCCGATCTTGACGGTGTACTTGGCCAGCTTGGCGTGCGCCTGCACCTTGGTCTCGGGGCTCATCCACGTGAGGCCGTCGATGGACATCGCGTAGGTCTTGAGCAGGTTGTCCACCAGCTGAACCATGCGCGCCTTGTAGGCCGGCGGGAAATACTCGGCCACGTAGGCCTGGCCGATGGCCTCGCCCATCGAGTCGCTGAGCGTGTTGACCGCGCGTTCCCAGCGCGGGATGTCGGTGGGCGTGCCGGTGAGGGCCACGCCGCGGAACTGGAAGCGCGCGGCGCGGATGTCGGCCGGCAGCTCGTTGGCCAACGCGTCGATCAGGCGAACGCGCAGGTAGGCCTTCCACACGTCGAGCGGCTCGGACTGGATCAGCTTGGCGGCGGCCCAGGTGTAGCTGGGTTGCGCGATCGAGACGAACGGCGGATCCACCAGCTGGCCCGCGGCCAGGTAGCCCGCCCAGTCGACACCCGGGGCCTTGGCGGCGAGCTGCTTGAGCGTCATCGGGTTGTAGGTCTTGATCGGATCGCGGTTCTGTTCGGGCGTCCACTGCGCCTTCGCGATGCGCGTCTCCAGGCCCATGATGGCGGACGCCTCGATCTTGGCGTTGCGGCTGCCCTCGGCGGCCAGCAGCGTGCGCACGTACTCGAGGTAGGCCGCCCGGGCCTTCGCGAAGCGGGCGTCGCGCTCGAGGTAGTAGTCACGGGTGCCCAGGCCCAGGCCGCCCTGGCCGGTGCTGGCGGAGTAGACCGCCGGATTCTTCGCGTCGACCGACACGCCCATGCCGATGGGCAGGTCGATGAGGCTGGCCCACTGGCCCATCAGCACGACCAGGTCCTTCTTGCTCTTGACGGCGTCGATCTGCGCGAGATACGGCGCGATGGGCTTGAGCCCCGCGGCGTCGATCGCGGCGGTATCCATGTAGCTCGCGTAGAAGTCGGCGATCTTGGCGCCGTTGCTGCCGGCCGCCTGCGGCTTGGCGGCCAGGCCTTCGATGATGGCCTTGAGGCGGTCGTTGGACAGGTTGTACAGGTCGAGCATCACGCCGTTGTACGGCTTGTCCGCGGGGATCGGCGTGTTCTTCAGCCACGTGCCGTTCATCGCGCCGTACAGGCTGTCCTGCGGGCGCACGGCGGTGTCCATGCCAGCCTTGTCGAGGCCCGACGTCAGCGGCGCCGGCGCGGCCGCCACGGGCGCGACGGCCGAGGCGGCGAGGTCGGCCGCAAGGGACAGGTGGGCCGAGAAGGCCAGCGACAGGGCGACGACGAGCGCGGCCGGGCGGAACGGATGATTCATTGGCTCTTTCTGCGGAAGTTGATGGGTGTCGTGGGCGTGGACTACCAGAGACGCAGGCGGTCGGCCGGCGCCTTCCACATCCTGTCGCCCGGCTTGGTGCCGAACGCCTCGTGGAAAGCGTCGCTGTTGATGGCCGTTCCGTCGGCGCGGAACTGCGCCGGCGAGTGCGGGTCGATGACGACGAGTTGCAACGTGCGAGCATCCCGCGTCTTCGAGCGCCATGCCTGCGAGAAGGCGTAGCAGAACCGCTGCTCGCCCGTGAGGCCGTCGATCACCGGGGCGGGCTTGCCGGCCAGCGACAGCTTCCAGGCCTTGAAGGCGATCTGCAGGCCGGACAGGTCGGCGATGTTCTCGCCGAGCGTGAGCTTGCCGCTCAGGTGCGTACCGGGCAGCGGCTCGTAGGCCGCATACTGCGCGTCGAGCTTGCTGGTGACGGCCTCGAAGGCCTGGCGATCTTGCGGCGTCCACCAGTTGCGCAGCCTGCCGTCGCCGTCGTACTGGCTGCCCTGGTCGTCGAAGCCGTGGCTGATCTCGTGGCCGATGATCGCGCCGATGGAGCCGTAGTTGACGGCATCGTCGGCCGTCATGTCGAACAGCGGCGGCTGCAGGATGGCGGCCGGGAACACCACTTCGTTGCGATCGGGCGCGTAGTAGGCGTTGACGGTCTGCGGCGTCATCTCCCACTCGGTGCGATCCACCTTCTTGCCGTTGCGCACCACCTCGCGATGATGGTTGAACTGTGCGGCGCGCATGTGGTTGCCCACGGGGTCGTGCGCCTTCACTTCGAGGCCATCGTAATTGCGCCAGACGTCGGGATAGCCGATCTTGACGCCGTACTTCGCCAGCTTGGCATGCGCCTCGGCCTTGGTGGCCGGGCTCATCCACGTGAGTCCGTCGATGGACTGCGCGTAGGTCTTGAGCAGATTGTTCACCAGCTCCACCATGCGCGTCTTGTAGGCCGGCGGAAAGTACTTCGCCACGTAGACCTGGCCCACCGCCTCGCCGAGCGCGCCGTTGACGCTGGCCACGCCGTGCTGCCAGCGAGGTTGGTCCTGCGTGACGCCGGTGATGGCCACGTCGTGGAACTGGTACGACGCCTCGCGGAACGCGGCCGGAAGCACGCGCGCGTTCGCGTCGAGCAGGCGCACGCGCAGGTAGGCCTTCCACGTATCGAGCGGCTGGTCCTTGATCAGGCCGGCCAGCGCCCAGGCATAGCTGGGTTGCGAGATCGAGACGAACGGCGGATCCACCACTTCGCCGGCGGCGAGGAAGGCCTTCCAGTCGATCTCGGGCGCCTTGGCCGTCAGTTCGGCCAGCGTCATCGGGTTGTAGGTCTTGACCGGGTCGCGGTTGTCTTCCTTCGACCATTGGACAGTGGCGATCTTCGTCTCCAGCGCCATCACCGCGTCGGCGTGCGCGGCCGCGTCCTTGTCGCCGTCCAGCGTCAGCAGCGTGCGCAGGTAAGCGACGTAGGCGGTGCGCGCCTTCGCGAGGCGCGCGTCGTCCTTGAGGTAGTAGTCGCGGTTGTCCATGCCCAGGCCGCCCTGGTCGGTACCCGCCGAATACACGAAGGGATTCTTCGCATCCGGGCCCACGCCCAGGCCCAGCGGCATGCTGACGACGCCGGCCCATCGACCCATCAGGAGGACGAGATCCTTCTTGTTGCGTACGGCCTCCACCTGCGCCCGGTACGGCGCCAGCGGACGAGTGCCGTCGGCGTCGATGGCCGCGGTATCCAAGTAGCTCGCGTAGAAGGTGCCGATCTTGGCCTCGACGGTGCCGTCGGCCTGCGGCCTGGCGGCAAGCTCCTCGACGATCCCCTTGACGCGTTGGTCGGAAAGCTCGCGCAACTGGAAGAACGAGCCCCAGGCCGTCTTGTCGGCCGGGATCTCGGTGCGAGCGATCCAGCCGCCATTCATCGCGAGGAACAGGTCGTCCTGCGGCCGCACCGCGAGATCCATTCCGGGCCTGTCCAGGCCGGGCACGCCGACAGCGGAACGAGCGGGGGAGGCGGCCGGCTCCGCGGCGACGCAGACTTGCGCGGCCATGGCCACGGACAGGGCGGCCACGAGCGTGGCGAGGCGGAAAGGAATCAAGAGACGTCCTTGGATAGGTTGACGGTGTTCAGCCCGACCGTGACCGCACCCTCGTGGGGCACAGGCTCGACGGGCCTCGGCCACCCGGGGATGGCCTGCGGTCGAGCAGCGGAGAGCCGCGCGAGCCGCAACGAAATCAGTGCAGCGACATGGGTGTCGCCAGCGCGCCAATGGTTCCCTCGAAGATCGTCCGACGCCCGGCCTTTGCGACGAACTGCAGGCCGGCGGCGCCGAAATACGACCGGTTTCCTGATTTCTCGGGGCTAACCCGAAGCTTCTCGCCGGCTCGGCGCCCGCCAGGGCACCGCGCGGGCCCGTTGCGGCGCGGCCAAGGTCGCGATGGCCGGCGCGAAGCACTCGGTGACCAGCAACGGTGCGTGCCGGCGCGTGAACACCGAGCAGCGCGCCCAGACCTCGCGTCGCCCCCAATCGGTGCCCGTGGCTTCGCGCCAGCGGCGGCGCACCGTGGCGGCGATGCCCGAGCCGGGCGCGAAACGCGCGAAATCGAAGCCCGAACGATGCGCGGCGGGCAGCCCGAACAGCAGGTCGGCCAGCGCCCGGTTGCCCAGCCCGCGGATCGCCTTCCAGGTGCCGCGCGCGTGCACGGCCTGCAGCACCGAGCGCGCGTAGACCACCGGCACGCCGTCGGCCAGCAGGATCTCCTCGCGTCCGGGCGGCGGCCCGCCCCCC
>JACMOG010000172.1 GCA_014378125.1 Vitreoscilla sp.
CGCTGAGCTGACGCGCGCGTCGGCGCGCTGACGTGAACAACGAATGGCCGCCCCGCAACGGGCGGCCATTTTTTCGTCCGCACGCCGTATTCGGAGGGGGTCTGGCATCCCCTGCGTGGACGCAGGCAATGCCAGACCCCGATCCTCGGAGCGGCTCACGTTCGGGGTCAGGCATTGCCGCTGGGTACAGCGGAGATGCCAGACCCCTCGCGTTACTTCTCGTCGCGCGTTCCGGCCACTGCCCGTGCCCGGTTGTCCCGCGTGCGCTGCTTGATCGCGGCCACGTTGCGCCTTCGCTGGAACGGATCCTCGCTCTCGCGGTTGGCCTCGCGCAGCAGCTTCTGGAAGCTCACAAGCCGTGCCGGCGGCACCTGCTCGCGCACCGCGCAGCCGGGCTCCTGCCCGTGGCGGCAGGTGCGATACCGGCACTGCAGCGCCAGCGTGCCGATCTCGGGGAATGCGCCGTTGAGCGTCTCGGCGTCCACATCGAGCCACAGCTGGCGCAGCCCCGGCGTGTCGATGAGGCACGCCCCGCCGGACGTGCGGCGCAGCGTGCGCACGGTGGTGGTGTGTCGGCCACGCTCGTCCGAGGAGCGCACCGCGTGCGTGGTCGAGCCCGCGCCGGTGAGCGTGTTGGCGAGCGTGGTCTTGCCCGCGCCGCTGGAGCCGAGCGTCACCAGCGTGGCACCGCGCACCAGCCACGGCGCCAGGGCCTGCGCCGCCTCCGGCGTGCGAGCGTCCACGGCCAGCACCACGATGTCGTCGCGCGCGTCGCCCACGTGCTCGCGCACGCGGGCGATGGCCGCATCGGCGTCGGCACACGCGTCGGCCTTGGTGAGCACCACCACCACCCGCGCATCGGCCGAATGCGCCAGCACCAGGAAGCGGTCGAGGCGGCGCAGGTTGAAGTCGTGGTCGAGGCCCATCACCACCAGCGCGATGTCGATGTTGGCGACCAGGCCCTGGCGCCCGCCGGCGGGGTCGCGCCGCGTGAGGCGGTTGCGCGCGGGCAGGCACGCGAGGGCCCAGCCGCGATCGAGATCGCTGGCCGCGGGTCGCCACCACACCCAGTCGCCCACGACGAGCGTGTCGCGCTCGCGCTCGAGGGTCGTGCGCAGCGCGGAAGAAGGAACGACGGCGTGGGTGTCGTCGCCGTCGTGCACCAGCAGGTGGTCTCGCTGGACCTCGACGACGCGTGCCAGCCGCGCGCCCTCGGGTCGGTGTTGCGCGAGCGCCGCCTGCACGGTGGCATGGGAGAGTCCGATGTCGCGCAGCGCGCGCAGATCGAAGGAGTCTTGCATTGGGATGATTCCGGACGCGCCACATCGTTTGCGGATGCGGCAGCCTCGCTTGCGCGGCGCGCGAACGAGAGAAGGCCTTGCACGGTCAAGGCCGGCCGTTGGGGTGTGGGCGTCGCAACCGGATGCAGTCGGTGCGGGGCGCGGCGGGCTCGACGTTCGAGCCCGGGCCTGGCACCGGAGGCGCTGGCCTGATCGAAAAGATCAGTGG
Source organism: Vitreoscilla sp. (assembly GCA_014378125.1). The sequence goes on from JACMOG010000172.1 coordinate 1,510, forward strand.
CCGAGCACCTTCGAGAACCGTGACGGCATGGCGGTCGACGCGCTGGTGATGTCAGTCTTCATGGCGACCTCCTGCAGGTAAAACGGTGGGAAGAGGATGCGACTTTGCGCCCGCCCGCCGACCGCTGTCAAGACCGTGCGTCCACATGGCGGCGTGCGCGCCACACGGCCACAATCGCCACACCCCGCCACTGCCCGGACCCCGTCATGCGCCCTGCCCTGCTCGCCTGCGCCCTCTCGCTGGCTTCGCTTCCAGCGTTCGCCGAGCCGCTGCCCACGCCGACCGACCTCGCCGCCGCCGCCGACCAGGTGCGCGCCGCGGAGACCGCGTTCGCCAGGACCATGGGCGCCCGACGCCGTGGCCGCAAGCGCCGATGGCCGCCAGGCGGTCTCCACCGGTCTCGCGCACGACGCCTCGGGCAAGGTCATCTCGCGCTTCACCACGCTTTGGCGCAAGGACGGCGACGGCCACTGGCGCGTCATCGTCGACCAGGGCGTGGACGTGCCGGACTGCGCCGCGCCGCCGAAGTGACCGCCAGTCATCCTGCGCGCCGTCGCAGGATCCACGCGAAGTCGCGGGGTGGATCCTGCGACTTCGCGCAGGATGACGGCGCGTTCGGTCAGTACTCCACGTCTTCCGGCAGCAGCCCGCGCTTGCGCAGCAGCGGCTCGATGGACGGCATGCGCCCGCGGAACGCCGCGTAGGCCTGCTGCGGCGCCACGCTGTCGCCCGCGCCGTAGATGCACTGGCGCAGCCGCGCCGCCACCACCGGGTCGAAGGCGTCGCCGGCCTCCTTGAAGGCGTCGAACGCATCGGCGTCGAGCACCTCGGCCCACAAGTAGACGTAATACCCCGCGGCGTATGACGAGCCCGAGAACAGGTGCTGGAAGTGCAGCAGGCGGTGGTTGACGCCCACCTCGGGCGGCAGGTTCAGGCGCGCCAGCGTGGCGGACTCGAACTCCGGCAGGTCGGCCGGCGGCTCCTTGTCGGTGCGCGAGTGCACGGACATGTCCACCAGCGCGCTGCCCGCGTAGCGCACGGTCTCGTAGGCCTGGCCCCAGCGGCGCGCCTCCTGCAGGCGGCGCACCAGCGTCTCGGGAATGGGCTCGCCGGTCTGCCAGTGGCGCGCGTGGCGGGCGATCACCTCGGGCTCCAGCAGCCAGTGCTCGAACAGCTGCGACGGCAGCTCGACGAAGTCGCGCAGCACGTTGGTGCCCGACAGGCGCTGGAACGTGACGTTGGACAGCAGCCCGTGCAGGCCGTGGCCGAATTCGTGGAACAGCGTGCGCGCGTCGTCGAAGCTGAGCAGCGTGGGCTCGCCGGCCGCGCCCTTGGCGAAGTTGTTGTTGTTCATGATCACCGGCAGGTCGACGCCGCCGTTGCGCGACTGCGACCGCAGCGAGCTCATCCACGCGCCGGATCGCTTGGTCTGGCGCGCGAAGTTGTCGTGCAGGAAGATGCCGATCAACTTGTCGCCGTCGTGGACCTCGTACGGCACCACGTCGGGGTGGTACACGGGAATGGCGTCGTTGCGCACCATGCGGATGCCGAACAGCCGCTGCGCGCAGTCGAACGCGGCCTGCACCATGCGCTCGAGCGAGAAGTACGGCTTCACCTCGCCGTCGTCGAACGCGTAGCGCTGCTGGCGCACGCGCTCGGAGCCGTAGCGCCAGTCCCAGGCCATGTAGGGCGCGGCCACGTTGGCGTCTCTCAAGGCCTCGTGCACGGCCGTGCGCTCGTCCTGCAGGGCCGACAGCGCGCGCATGTAGACGTCGTCGAGCAGGTTGTCGACCGACGCGATGGTGCCCGCCATGGTGTTGGCCAGCGCGTACTCGGCGTAGCTCGCGTGGCCGTGCATCCAGGCCTGCTCCTGGCGCAGGCGCAGGATGTCGCGGGCCACCTCGTGGTTGTCGGTCTCGCCCTCGGCCTCGCCGCGGCCCACCCAAGCGCGCCACGCCTTCTCGCGCAGCTCGCGCCGCGCCGAGAAGGTGAGGAACGGCACGATCAGCGAGCGCGACAGCGTGACCACGTGCGTGCCCTCGGCCAGGCCGCGATCGCTGGCCGCCTGGCGCGCCGACGCGCGCACGAAGGGCGGCAATCCGTCGAGCTCGTCGTCGGCCAGCTCCAGCTGGAAGCCGGCCTCGTCGGCCAGCACGTTCTGCGCGAAGCGCGTGGTGAGCTGCGCGAGGCGCTCCATGATCTGCGCGTAGCGCGGCTGCTTGTCCGGGCCCAGCCGGGCGCCGGCGCGCACGAAGTCGACGTGCAGGCGCTCCACCAGGCGCAGCGCCTCGGGGGCCAGGCCCAGGTCGTGGCGTGCCTCTTGCACCGCGTCGAGCCGGGCGAACAGGCCGGCATGCATCATCACGGCACTGTCGTGCGCGGCCAGCGGGCCGGCCAGCTCGCGCTGCACGGCCTGGATGTCCGGCGAGGTGTGCGAGGCGGCAAGCGCGTGGAATGCCGATTCGATGCGCGACAGCAGGCGGCCGCTGCGGTCGAACGCGGCCACCGTGTTGTCGAAGTCCGCCGGTTCGTCCAGCGTCGCGATGGCCTCCACCTCGGCACGCTGCGCCCGCATCGCCGCCTGGAGCGCGGGCGCGAAATCGGCGGCCCGGATCTGGTCGAACGGGGGCAGGGCAAAGGGCGTCGTCCAGTCGGCGAGCAGGGGATTGGAGGCGGTCATGGCAGTGGCTTGGGCTCTTGGATGAAGTCTTGTGCGAGGTCTCGCGGCGCGGTTCGGATCGCCGCCCCGTGACATCGAGCAGGATACTTCCCCCCGCCACCTCCCCATTCGGCACGAGGTGATATCCGGACAGGGTTTCACCTATGAGGCCTTCCTCCAGTGCGGCCATTCGAGGGGCCTGGAAAATGGCCCCATCCCCGACCGGTTCACGAGGCCACGCGGGCTCCTCTCGACGACCCCTCTGCGATGATGAAGACATTCCGACTCCTGACAGCGGCCGCCCTGCTGGCGACCACGACGACCACGCTCATGGCCCAAGTTCCCACCTCGACCGCCGCGTCTGCCGCGCCCGCCGCCTCCGCCGCCGACGCCTCCGAAGACCCCAACCTCTGGCTCGAGGACATCCTCGGCGACAAGTCCCTCGCCTGGGTGCGCGAGCGCAACGCGCACTCGCGCGAGGTGCTCGAGGCCTGGCCGCTGTTCAAGCAGACGCGCGACCAGGTGCGCGCCATCCTCGACTCCAAGGAGCAGATCCCCGACGTGGCACGCCGCGGCAATTTCCTGTGGAACTTCTGGCGCGACGACAAGAACCCGCGCGGCCTGTGGCGCCGCACCACGCTGGCCGAATACCGCAAGCCGCACCCGGCCTGGGAGGTGGTGATCGACCTCGACGCGCTGGCCAAGGCCGAGGACGAGAACTGGGTCTGGCACGGCGCCAACTGCCTGGCGCCGGCCTACGACCGCTGCCTGGTGATGCTGTCGCGCGGGGGCTCCGACGCGCAGGTCGTGCGCGAGTTCGACATCGCCAGGCGCCAGTTCATCGCCGACGGCTTCACGCTGCCCGAGGCCAAGTCGCAGGTCGACTGGGTCGACGCCGATACGCTGCTCGTGGCCACCGACTTCGGCCACGGCAGCCTCACCGACTCCGGCTATCCCGGCGTGGTCAAGCGCTGGACGCGCGGCACGCCGCTGGCCAGCGCCACCACGATGTTCACCGGCGAACACACCGACGTCGCCTCGGGCATGAGCGTGGACGACACGCCCGGCTTCGAGCGCATCACGTTCAGCCGCTCGCTCGACTTCTACACGTCGCGCCTGTGGCTTCTGGATCGCACCGACCCGAAGGCCACCACGCCCAAGCTGGTCCCCGTGGAAAAGCCTGACGACGCCAGCCTGGCCTTCTGGCGCGACCGCGTGCTGATCGAGCTGCGCTCCGACTGGACGCCGGGCGACCGCACCTGGCCGCGCGGATCGCTGCTGGTGGGCGACGCCGCGGCGTACCTGAAGGGCGAGCGCCACCTCACCGCCCTGTTCACACCCACCGCCACGCGCTCGCTGGGCGGCTACAGCGTGACGAAGACCAAGGTGCTGCTCGACGTGCTGGACAACGTGGCCGGGCGACTCGAAGAGGTGACGCCCACCGCCACCGGCTGGCAGCACCGCGCCGTCGACGCGCCGTTCCCCGGCTCGCTGTCCGCGCGCGGCCTGCACGACGTGCACGTGGCCGACGACCCGCTGGCCGAGGCCTATCTGCTCAGCTACACCGACTTCCTCACGCCCGACTCGCTGTACCTGGCCCACGCCGGCTCCGACCAGCGGGAGCTGCTGAAGTCGCGCCCGCAGTTCTTCGACACCACAGGCATGCGCGTGGAGCAGAAGTTCGCCACGTCCAGGGACGGCACCAAGGTGCCCTACTTCATCATCTGGCCCAAGGGCGCGAAGGCCGACGGCCAGAACCCGACGCTGCTGTACGGCTACGGCGGCTTCGAGATCTCGCTCACGCCCAGCTACTCCGGCGGCATCGGCAAGGCCTGGTACGAGCACGGCGGCGTGTGGGTGTATGCCAACATCCGCGGCGGCGGCGAGTATGGCCCGGCGTGGCACCAGGCGGCCGTCAAGGAGAACAAGCAGCGCAGCTACGACGACTTCGAGGCCGTGGCCGAGGACCTGATCGCCACCAAGGTGACCAGCCCGCGCCACCTGGGCATCGAGGGCGGCAGCAACGGCGGCCTGCTGGTGGGCGCCGTCGCCATGCAGCGCCCCGGCCTGTTCAACGCCGTCAGCTGCCAGGTGCCGCTGCTGGACATGAAGCGCTTCAACAAGCTTCTGGCCGGCGCGTCGTGGATGGCCGAGTACGGCAACCCCGACATCCCCGCCGAGTGGGAATGGATCTCCAGGTACAGCCCGTACCATAACGTGCACAAGGAGACGCATTACCCGGCGATCTTCTTCACCACCTCCACGCGCGACGACCGCGTGCACCCGGGCCACGCCCGCAAGATGGCCGCGCGCATGATCGAGCAGGGCCACGAGGTGCTGTACTACGAGAACATCGAGGGCGGCCACGGCGGCGCGGCCGACAACCAGCAGCGCGCCGACATGACGGTGTTGCAGTTCGCGTTCCTGTGGCAGAAATTGGGACCCCACGGTCGCTAGCGCTCCCTGCCCCCGAGGGGCCGGCCGCTTTGGGCCCGGCAAAGCCGGATCCCTGGCTCCCTCGAATCTCGGGCGAGCGGAAAAGCGGCAGCGCCGTGACGGGCATACCGCTTGCACGGGATCGCGTGAACCGGAGAATTCGATGACCATGGACGTCACCCACAACACCGCTCGCCAACGCTTCGAGACCACCATCGACGGGAAGCTGTGCGTGGGCGACTACCAGCTGCGCGGCAACGTGGTCTGGATGACGCACACCGGCGTGCCGTCGGCCGTGGGCGGCCGCGGCATCGCGGCCGAGCTGGTACGCGTGGCGCTGCAGTGGGCCGAAGACAAGGGCTACAAGGTGGAACCGGCGTGCAGCTACGTGGAGACGTACATGCGTCGCCATCCCGAGACGCAGGCGCTGCTGGCGCGGTAGCCCTCTACTCGGTCATCCTGCGCGGAGTCGCGGGATCCACGCTCTCGGGCGCGACATCCACCCGCCGCGCATACCGCTGCGCCAGCACCGCGCACACCATCAGCTGCATCTGGTGGAACAGCATCAGCGGCAGCACCGTGGCGCCCACCATGTGCGCGGGGAACAGCCCCTTGGCCATGGGGATGCCGCTGGCCAGGCTCTTCTTCGAGCCGCAGAACACGATGGTGATCTCGTCGGCCTTGTCGAATCCGAGCCGGCGCGCGAACCAGCTGGTGAGGAACAGCGCGATGCCCAGCAGCACCGCGCACACCACCAGCAGGCCGGCCAGCGCCAGCAGCGGCACCTGCTTCCACAGGCCCTCGATGACGGCCGCGCTGAACGCGGTGTAGACCACCAGCAGGATCGAGCCGCGGTCGACCAGGCCGAGGATCTGCTTGCGGCGATGGATGAATCCGCCGATCCACGGCCGCGCCAGGTGGCCCACCACGAACGGCAGCATCAGCTGCAGCAGGATGCGCACGATGGAATCGAGCGAAATGGCGGCCGCGGCGTGCGGCAGCACCACGAGGCCCACCAGCACCGGCGTGATGAAGACGCCCAGCAGGGTGGAGGCCGACGCGCTGCACACCGCCGCCGGGATGTTGCCGCGCGCCATCGACGTGAAGGCGATGGCCGACTGCACGGTGGCCGGCAGCACGCACAGGAACAGGATGCCCGTGTAGAGCGCCGGCGTCACCAGCGGCTGCAGCAGCGGCTTCAGTACCATGCCCAGGACCGGAAACAGCGCGAACGTGCAGGCGAACACGAGCAGGTGAAGGTGCCAGTGCGTGGCGCCCGCGCGGATCGCGTCACGCGACAGCTTGGCGCCGTGCAGGAAGAACAGCAGGCCGATGGCGAAGGTGGTGAAGCCGTCGAAGAAACGGGCCGCCACGCCCTGGGCGGGCAGCAGCGTGGCCAGCACCACGGTGGCCACCAGCATCAGCGTGAAATTGTCGGGGAGCAAGGCGGGGCGCTTCATGCACCCATTTTCGCATCCGGCAGGATCGAAGGGGCCTGGCCCCTTCGCGCGGCTTCGTCGACTACGGCTTGGGATTGGTCGCGTTTTCCTTGTCCTGCAGCAGCCTCCACATCACCTTGCCGGCGCCCGACTTGGGCAGCGACTCCACGAATTCGACGAGGCGCGGCGCCTTGTAGGCCGCCATGTTCTCGTGCGCCCAGGTGACGATGTCGCGCTCCACCACCTGGCCGCGCGAGTCGGTGCGCAGCACCACGATGGCCTTGACCGTCTCGCCGCGGTAGGCATCCTGCGACGAGATGATGCAGGCCTCCTGCACCGCCGGATGCCTGTACAGCAGCAGCTCCACCTCCGACGGCCACACCTTGAAGCCGCTCGCGTTGATCATGCGCTTCAGGCGGTCGGTGATGAAGAAGTAGCCATCGGCGTCCATGTGGCCCAGGTCGCCGGTGCGGAAGAAGCGTCGGCCTTCCACCTCGACGAAAGCCGCCGCCGTGGCCTCCCGGTTCTTCCAGTAGCCGCGGAACACCATGGGCCCGCGCGTGACGATCTCGCCGATCTCGCCGGACGGCAGTTCCTTCAGCGTGACCGGATCCACGATGCGCGAGTCCACGCCGAAGAACGGCATGCCCAGGCACTGCAGCTTGGGGCGCTCGGCGGGGTTGGCGTGGCTGGGCGCGGCCGTCTCGGTGAGGCCGTAGCCTTCGCAGAAGTGCAGGCCGAACTCGTCGATGAGCCGTTGCGCCACCGCCTGCGGCATGGCGGCGCCGCCGCCCGACAGCCAGCGCAGGCTGCTCAGGTCGAAGCTGCGGTAGTTGGGGCTGGCGAACAGGTCGATGATCATCGTGGGGATGGACGTGAAGTGCGACACCCGATGGCGCGAGATGAGGCGCCCGGCCAGCTCGCGATCCCAGCGCGGCATGATCACCACCGTGGCGCCGCTGAACATCGGCGAGATGACGCCGTACAACATGCCGGTGATGTGGAACATGGGCACCACGCCCAGCACCATGCTCTCGGCGCTGCCCGAGCCCCACTCGCCGCCCCCGATGACGTTGGCCATCAGCGTGCGGTGCGTGTGCATGCAGCCCTTGGGCAGGCCCGTGGTGCCCGAGGTATAGGGCAGCAGCGCGAGATCGTCGGGACCGTTGACGGTGGGGCCCGGCACGTGGCCTTCGGCCAGCGCGTCGGGCCAGCGCACGGTGCCGGGCGGCAGCGCCGGATCGGCCACCAGCCAGTCGCGCATGGCCGGCGGCGGCGCCAGGTCGTCGGCGAACTCGTCGGGCAGCTCGTCGGCGTAGCGCGTGGCCAGCACGCGCGCCACGCGCTGCGAGGGCGGCAGCGCGGCGTTGGCGGTGGCCACGATGCCCGCCAGCTCGGCGCCGCAGATCACCACCTTGGTGCCCGGATCGACGATGTAGTGGCCGAACTCCTGGGCCTTGTTCATCGCGTTGACCGGAACCACCACCGCATCTGCGCGCAGGATGCCGTGGTACGCCACGAGGTACTGCGGGCAGTTCTGCATGAACAGCGCCACGCGATCGCCGCGCCGCACGCCCTGCGCCTGCAGCCAGCCGGCGATGGCGTGCGCCTCGGCATGCAGGGTCGCGTAGGTTTTTTCGCGGCCGAAATAGAGGGTGGCGGCCTTGCTCGGATAGCGCCGCGCGGCCACCTCCAGGTTGTGCCACAGAGAGGTCTCGGGCAGGGTCACCGTGCGCGCGAGGCGCCGCGGCCAGGAGGCGAAGTGGGGACGATCGGCGGGCACGATGCCGTCGTTGGTGTCCACCAGGGACGGATCGATGGGAGAGGTGCGGCTGGTAATTTCTGCGGGGGACGACATGGAGATCCTTTGGGGCGCCGACCGGGTCTGGCCTCGGCGCGCGATACGCCCAGCCTACTTCGCGGGCGACCGCCACACCATAGTGCGAGCCCCGAGCAGGGTTGTCACAGAGGAGACAAATCCCGTTTGTCCGGTATCGTCGGGATGTCTCCCGTGCCGCGCGCTCGCCCCCGCCACACTCCGTCCATGGCCAACTCCGACGATCGCCATCCCGCGGCAGCAGCCGCCGCCGAACCGGCGCACGCCGACCTGCCGTGCGTGCTCGACATCGAGGCGTCGGGTTTCGGCCGCGGCAGCTACCCCATCGAAATCGGCTTCGTGCTGCCCGATGGCACCGCCTACTGCTCGCTGATCATCCCCGACGAGGATTGGACGCATTGGGACGGCGACGCCGAACGCATCCACGGGATCTCGCGCTCGCTGCTGCAGCGCCACGGGCGCAGCGCCCACGAGGTGGCCACCGAGCTCAACCACCGGCTGGCAGGACAGACCGTCTACTCCGACAACTGGGCGCACGACTACGCCTGGCTCGCCCGGCTGTTCGAGTCGGCCGACGTCCTGCCCGGCTTCCGCCTGCACCACCTGCGCGAGCTGATGAGCGAGTACGCCGTCGAGCACTTCGACGACACCCGCGAGCGGGTGGCGCGCAACCTGCAGTTGCGACGGCACCGGGCCAGCAGCGACGCGCGGGTGCTGCAGCTGAGCGTGGCGCGGCTGCTGCGGGGCGGGCCCGACGCGCAGGAGCAGCCGAACGCGTGAGCCGCCGAGCGCGTGAGCGCCCGCCTCGCGCCTGGCCTCGCGCCGGGACACGCGCCTGGA
>JACMOG010000173.1 GCA_014378125.1 Vitreoscilla sp.
GCCTCGTCGACGAAGCCCAGCCCCAGCAGCGCGTACAGGGTGAACGTGGCGTCGCGCAGCCAGCAGTAGCGGTAGTCCCAGTTGCGCGTGCCGCCGATCTTCTCGGGGAGCGACGTGGTGGCGGGCGCGATGATGCCGCCGGTCTCCCAATGCGCCAGCGCCTTCAGCGTCACCAACGAGCGCCGCACCGCCTCCGACACCGCGTCGCCCTCGGGCATCCGCGACGACCAGGCGTCCCACTGCGCCCCGACGTCGGCGAGCGTGCTGGCCGCGTCGGGCGTCGGCAGGTCGCCGCGCCACGAATGCTGCCAGGTGAGCACGAAGGCCAGCTCCTCGCCCTCATGGATGTCGAACTCGCCGACCGTGCGCATGTCTTCTCCGCGCAGCTCCACCGGAGCGGAGAGCGTCAGGCGGTCGGGGCCGGCCGTGAAGTGGAGCCGGCCGTCCTCCTGGCGCGAGACCCACGGCACGACGGCGCCGTAGTCGAAGCGCACGATCAGCTCGGTGCGCATCGCCACCCGCCCGCGCACGCCGCGCACCACGCGCATCAGGTCGGACGCGCCCGCCCGGCGCGCCATGAAGTCGATGACGCTCACCTCGCCGTCGGCGGTGGAAAAGCGCGTCTCGAGCACCGTCGAGCCGTCGCGATAGGCGCGCTTCACGTCGGCGCCGTCGGTCGAGGGCGCCATCAGCCAGCGGCCGTGCTCGGGGGCGCCCAGCAACGCGGAGAAGCACGCCGGGCTGTCGAAGCGCGGCATGCCCATCCAGTCGATCGAGCCGTCGCGGCCCACCAGCGCCACCGTCTCCTGGTTGCCGATCAGGGCGTAGTCTTCGATGGGACGGGGCATGCGCGTGTCTCGGTGATGGCAGGGGGGGGGGCGACTCGACCGAGGCAACCGGCGGTCCAGGGGGGTATTTGACCTGTATGCCAGCGTGCGCGCCGTGCGCTAACGTGCCCGATGTTTTCACGGGAGACCACGTCCTGCCCCTGCATCCCCAAGCCCAGGCCTTCATCGACACGATCAACGCACTCGAGCGCACGCCGATGTCCGAGCTGACGCCCGAACTGGCGCGCCGCGGCCTGCAGGGCTTGCTGCCGCCGCAGGACCTGCCGGTCGGCGCGGTCAGCGACTTCGACGTCCCCGGCGGCGGCGGCCAGCCCGTGCGCGCCCGCGCGTACACGCCGCGGGGCGCGCCCGCGGGGCCGCTCCCGCTCGTGCTGTTCCTGCATGGCGGCGGCTGGGTGACCGGCGATCTCGAGACCCACGACGCCACGTGCCGCCATCTGGCGAACGCGTCGCGCTGCAAGGTGGTGGCCCTCGCCTACCGGCTGGCGCCCGAGCACAAGTTCCCCGCCGGACTGCTCGACTGCCATGCCGCGCTGCAATGGCTCGTCGCCCATGCGAGCGAGTTGCACGTGGACCCGCACCGCATCGCGGTGAGCGGCGACAGCGCCGGCGGCAACCTCGCCGCCTCTCTCGCGCTGCTGGCGCGCGACCGCGGCGGGCCGGCGATCGCGTTCCAGTTGCTGGTCTATCCCGTCACCCACCATGCCTACGATTCACCGTCTTACCGCGAGTATGGTGACGGGTATCTGCTGACCGAGGAAGGCATGCGCTGGAACTGGAACCACTACCTGGCCGACGACGCCGCCGGCCAGGATCCGCTCGCGTCACCGCTGCTGGCGCCCGACCTGCGCGGCCTGCCGCCGGCGCTGGTGATCACGGCCGAATGCGATCCGCTGTGTCATGAGAGCGAGGCCTACGCGCAGCGCCTGGCCGACGCCGGCGTGCCGGTGGAGTGCCGGCGCTACGACGGGATGCTGCACGCGTTCTTCACGCTGGGGCAGGTGTTCGACGATGGGCGGGCGGCGGTGGACGATGCCGGGGCCGCATTGCGGCGGGCATTGGGCTGAGTCGCGCCACGGGGGTCACCTTCGGCGTTGCACACGCGCGCCGCCTGCCGGCAGTCGAGGCTCACCACAGGTTCATGTTGCCCGTCGGGTGCAGGGCCACGCGCACGCCGCCCGCGTCGCGGTACTTGGTGCTTTCCGTACAGGCCTGGAGACATTCGGCAATGTCGAATTCGTGAAGCGACCTGTCGCCCCAGAGGAATTCGCTGGCCCCGTTGCCGGCGCCGGCATCCTCGAAGCCATCGGTGTTGCTGCCGATGGCCCTGCCCCCGCCCGTGATGATCGCCCAGTGGTTCACGTACTGCGCACCCATGCGGGTCTTGTTGCGGAAGCTGATCACCTGCCCGCGCAGGTCGAGCACCGCGTTCACGTCGTCGATCTCGTTGCCATTGCCCATCAGGTCGAAGCAGTTGCCGGCGTTCGACGACGCATACCAGGTGGCCAGCCAGGGCAGCGAGGCGTGTCCGCTGATCCAGAGCGCCAGCGTGATGGTCTGGTAGCAGATGGGCGTGGTCGGCGATCCCAGGTTCCGGTGGTGCTGGCGAGACATGTCGTGGTACTTGAGCGTGATGCGGCCCGGGTTGCGCCCCAGGCGCTCCAGCGCCCCGGCCAGGCAGCCGGGAACGGCGAGCCTCTCGTAGGCCCGTACCCCATTCATGATGGTGGCCGTCGTCTTCCAGGCCCAATGGGTCATCAGATCGTTCTTGGAGCCGAAACAGCCGACACCCCAGTCCGAGATCGCGCCCAGGGCACGTCGTTCGACAAACACATGACGACACAGGAGCAGCGCCTGGCGGGCGCGGTCGGTGTCAGTCTTGATCCTGGCATCGACCTTGATGTATGCGCCTGCCTGATCCCTGACCAGGTCGGTGGTCAGCGCGCCGCGAATCTGCCCCGCGAGGATGCCGGCGCCGTGGACCGTCATGAAATCGAGCGTGTCGTCGACCCGATCGGCATTGCTGTTGGACACGATCCGTTCCCTTTGCAAAGAGCTGCAGGTGCCGACGCAGCATCGAGCGCGCCGGGGCTGTTCGACCCGATGCATGCGGACAGGCACCAGGCGAAGGCCTGCGACGACAAGTCGCCCGACCGGCCCTGGCAAGCAAGGCGCCGGCGCCATTCTAGGGCTAACGCTCCTTTGCAGGCGAATCGCTGCCTGGGGGTATCACGGCGGGCGCTGGGCCGAGGCCCTCGCACGACCTCACGCGGCGCGGCTTCGCAGGCGGCTCACGGCCCACGCCCCCAAGGCGGCCAGCAGGGCCACGCTGGCGGCGACCCGGCCGACGCTGCCGATACCCCAGGCCGGTATGCACGCGCCGCCCAGGATCGCACCGAGCGCGATGCCGGCATTCGCGGCGGACACGTTGATCGTGCCGGCCAGCGCCTGGGCCTGCGGCGCCGACTTCATCACGCGGATCTGGCACACGGGATAGAGCGCCGTGTTGGCGACGCCCCAGATCGCGAGCGCGATCGCCAGAAGCGCCCATGAAGACGATGCCAACGTGGTGGCGACCATGCCCACGGCCAGCATCACGCTGAAGGCGCCGGTGACGGCCAGCGGCCAGCGGTCCACCCACCGCCCGCCCAGCCAGTTGCCGGCCAGGCCGACGGCGCCGAAGCCCATCAGCCACCAGCCGACCTGCGCCGGAGGCACGTGGGCCAGCCGCTCCAGCATGTCCGCCAGGTAGGTGTAGCCGGCGAACATCGCGGTGAACACCCCGACCGACAACAGCACGTTGCCCACGAACACCGGATCGCGCACGATGCGCGCCTGCGTGGCCAGGCTCACGCGCGCCGTGGCGGCCATCGTCGGCATCGCCACCTGCAGCAGCCCGGCCACTCCCAGCGACAGCGCGGCAAGCACCCAGAACGCCGCGCGCCACCCCATGGCGTCACCCGCCAGCGTGCCCAGGGGGATGCCGAACAGCATCGCGCCGGAGATGCCCAGGTAGACGAGGGCCACCGCGCGACCCGCGCGTTCGGGGCCCGCCAGCTGCGCCGCCGTCTCGCTGGCGGTGCCCCAGAACAAGGGCAGCGCGAGCGCCGGCGCGAGCCTGGCGAACGCCAGCACGCCGATGTTCGGCGCCAGCGCCGCCAACGCGTTGGAACCCGCGAACAACACCAGGATGGCAATGAAGAGCCGCTTGCGTTCGACGTGTCCCAGCCAAGCGGTGAGAGGCGGTCCGAACAGCATCACGACCAGCGCGAACAGCGTCACGAGCTGGCCAGCCAGGGACACGCTCACGTGGAAGTCGCGCGCCAGCGCGGGCAACAGGCCTACCATCAGGAACTCGGTGGTGACGATCACGAAGGCGGCGATCGCCAGGACGACGATGGCCAGCGGCAGGGGTGGCGCCTTGGCGAACGAGCCGCTCGGCACGGCAGGGGAAAGGGACGACACGAGAGCCTTGGGAGGTTGACAGACTCACAGCCTATTCAAGAACGTTGCGCTTGTCCCGGACGTTTTTTCAAGTCACTTTAGAATCCAGTTCCGCAATCAGGAGAGCCGCATGAGCAACGCCGAGCGACTCAAGGGCATCGACGTCTTCGTGGCCACGGTCGCCGCAGGCAGCTTCACGGCGGCCGCCGACCGTCTCAACCTCACGAGCTCCGCGGTCGGCAAGGCCGTTGCGCGTCTCGAGGCTCGACTGGGCCAGCGACTCCTGGAGCGATCGACTCGTCACCTCGGCCTGACCGACGCCGGCGCGGCCTTCCACCAGATCTGCGTGCGCGTGCTTGACGAACTGGAAGCCGCCGAACGCGTGATGGCGTCCCACGACCTCGAGCCCTCGGGACGCTTGCGCATCGACCTGCCGGCCACGTTCGGACGGCTCAAGGTGATGCCGATGCTCGCCCGCTACGCGACGCTGCACGCGGCCGTCCGGCCCCACGTGTCTTTCACCGACCGGTTCGTCGACGTCATCGACGAGGGCATCGACGTGGCCGTGCGCATCGGCGGCCCGGACGCCTGGCCCGCGAACCTGGGCCACCGCTTCCTGGGGCTCGAGCGCCTGACGTTCTGCGCCTCGCCAAGCTACCTGCACAAGCACGGCACGCCCGCGTCGCTGCCTGAACTCTGGCAGCACGCCGCGGTGGCGTACGGCAAGTCGGACGGCACCGCGAGCCCCTGGCTGATCTCCGACGGCGACGCGCCCGTGCAGCGCCATGCCATCGATGCGCCGCGCATCGTGCTGGGCAACGCCGACGCGCAACTGGACGCGGTGATGGCGGGCCTGGGCATCGCGCAGCTCGCGACGTGGCTGGCCGACGAACACATCGCGGCCGGACGTCTGGTTCCCGTGCTACCCGATCACGCGGTGGACGGGCTGCCGCTGCATCTGGTGTGGCCGTTGGGCAAGCAGCTGGTCGCGAAGGTGGACAGCCTTGTGAAGTACCTGGCCGACGGGCTGACGATCCGCTGAAGGGGAGCGGCGCCGGCCTTCTCTGGCGAGCGGAGTGCGGTGCTGGGTCACGGGACGTCGCTGGTCATGGGAGGTCGCTGGTCATGGGGCGTCTCTGTGTCATGGGAGGTCGCTGGATCAGTCACGACTCACCGGGCAAGTCTCTTTTGTTCGTGTCCCCCGTCGGCCTGCGGCCTCCTCCTCCTTGACCTCACAAAAGAGACTCGCCCGGTTCGTCGTTCCAACCATGGGCGGCCCGCGGACAACATTCGCTTGGTGGAAGAAATCCGCCAATTTTTGAGGTGGTCTTGGCATCGTCGGGCCGTCGAGGCCGCGACGATGCCCGCGGCCAGCCGGCCCACGTGCAAACGGGTCTGACGCGAACTTCGCGTCGCGACTCCAACGCTCCTTCTCGTGACGGACGAAGGGGGCATCACCTCGCCAACAGCGTCACCACCGCGCCAATTGCGGCGTCACTTCGCCAACCGCGTCACCCTGCGCGCAGTCGCAGGATCCATGCTCGCGGACGACGCTGCCTCTGGGGTGGATCCTGAAACTGCGCGCAGGATGGCGGGGTGGTGCCCGTCGTCCATCACGAAAAAGTAGCGCCAGCATCCCGACCCGCCATTCGCGTCAGGCCCGGCGGCCGGCAGTGGTGCGGGCCGCGGGCATCGTCGCGGCCTCGACGGCCTGACGATGCCAAGACCACCTCACAAATTCGCGGACTGTTCCCCAGCGA
>JACMOG010000174.1 GCA_014378125.1 Vitreoscilla sp.
ACGAAGAACGCGAAACTCTTAGCTTGGGTCACGGAAATCGCGGATCTTTGCCAACCGGCGCGGATTCTCTGGTGCGATGGCAGTGAGGCCGAGTCGAGCGCACTTTGTGAGGAGATGGTCGCGACGGGAATGCTGACGCGCCTGAATCCCGCGAAGCGCCCGAACTCGTCAGGCGCCAGCGACTCGCCACGCCGGATGCGCTCCATGCGCTCCTTGCGGCTCTGCGCGTCCTGCGCCGCGGCGATCTTGCCCTGCGCGAGGATCTGCTCGCTGCGCGCCCGCAGTCCCGCATGCCCCGAGATGAGGTAGGCCGTGAAGCCACCCACCAGCACCAGCATGGCCACGGCGCCCCACGCGCGCACTCGCCAGGGCAGCCCGGGCGCCGGGGTGTCGGGCACCACCAGCTCCATCATCTTCTTGAGCAGCAGGGCGCGTTGCGGATCGGCCTCGTCGGCGCGCAACAGGCCCTTGCTCTGGTATTCGTCGATCTGACGCAACTTGGCCTGGATGGCTTCGACTTGTGGATTCATGAGGCGAGGAGGCGGTGAATCCACCATTTTCGCAGGTCGGGCGGGCGAGGGAGGCCGACCCCGCCGGGACACGCCTTCGAGGCAGCGCAACACCGGGTTATTGCGGAGCTGCATACAATGGCGAATGCGAATCAGTCGCAACGCCAATGTCGGGATCCTCATGCATCAAGCCGCCTTCCGCCGCAGCACGCTGTCCGCTGCCGTCCTCCTTCTCGCCGCCGCCCAGGCGCACGCCCAGGCCGCGGCGGCCGCCGCTCCGGCCTCGGCTGCCAGCGCCACCGAGGTCCAGGAGGTGGTCATCAGCGCCAGCGCCGACGCCTCGGCAGGCGGCCTGAAGGCGCCCTACGCCGGCGGCCAGGTGGCGCGCGGCGGCCGCGTGGGCCTGCTGGGCAGCCAGGACGTGATGGAGACGCCGTTCAACATCACCAACTACACGTCGAAGATCATCCAGGACTACCAGGCCGCCAGTCTGGCCGACGTGCTGCAGAACGATCCGGGCGTGCGCGTCACGCGCGGCTTCGGCAACTTCCAGCAGGCCTACATGGTGCGCGGCCTGGTCGTGTACTCCGACGACATCTCGTACAACGGCCTGTACGGCCTGCTGCCGCGCCAGTACCTGGCCGCGCAACTGGTGGAACGCGTGGAGGTGCTGCGCGGCGCCAGCGCGTTCATCAACGGCGCGGCGCCGGGCGGCAGCGGCCTGGGCGGCGCGGTCAACGTGAGCCCCAAGCGCGCGGCCAACGCGCCGCAGGCCGAGGTCACCGTCAGCGTGGACGGCGGCCAGGTGTCGGAGGCCATCGACGTGGGCCGCCGCTTCGGCGTCCACAAGGAATTCGGCCTGCGCGGGAACGTCGTGCACAGCGAGGGCGACTCGTCGGTCAAGGGCGAGCACGACAAGCTCGACGCCGCGCTGCTGGGCGCCGACTGGCACACGGGCAACGTGCGCGCGTCGGCCGACATCGGCTCGCAGGACAACCTGATCCGGGGCGCCACGCCCAACATCACGGTGTCGGGCCCGATCCCCTTCGCGCCGCACGCCGACAAGCAGGTCGCCCAGCCCTGGACGTATTCGCACGAGCGCGACACCTTCGGCACGCTGCGCGCCGAAATTGACATTGCCAGCAGCGTCACCGCCTGGGCCGCCGGCGGCTTCCGCGAGGGCCATGAGGACAACCAGCTCGAGAACACGACCGTCGACGGCGCCACCGGCGCGCAGAGCCTCTACGCCTCGGTCAACGCGCGCAGGGACACCATCAAGACCGGCGAGGCGGGCCTGCGCGCGTCGTTCGCCACCGGGCCCGTCAAGCACACCATCGTCGGCTCGTACGGCGCGTACCAGTCGGTGTCCAAGAACGCCTATGCGTTCTCGGACTTCGTCAACCCGGCGTCCGCCGGCACCGTCTACGACACGCAGTTCGTGCCGATGCCCGCCGAGACCTACCTGGTGGGCGGCTCGCTGTCGAACCCGCTGACCACTCAACGCCTGGTCACCAGCAGCGAGGCCCTGGCCGACACGCTGGACTTCCTGGACGGCAGCGTGCTTCTGACCGTGGGCGCGC
>JACMOG010000175.1 GCA_014378125.1 Vitreoscilla sp.
AGCGCCTGGGCCAGCAGCCGTTCGTCCACCGGCTTGGACAGGAAGTCGTCCATGCCGGCGGCCAGGCACAGCTCGCGGTCGTTGCCGGTGGCGTTGGCGGTCAGCGCGATCATGTGGATCTCCGGGTCGAGCACCCAGGTCTCGCCGATGCCGCCGGCGCGGATGGCGCGCGCGGCCACCAGGCCGTCCATGACCGGCATGCGGCCGTCCATCAGGATCAGGTCGAAGTTCTCTTCCGCGCAGCGGTGCACGGCCTGCAGGCCGTTCTCCACGAAGCTGATGTCGTGGCCCAGGCCCTGCACGAAGGCCTGCACGATCACGCGGTTGGTGTGGCCATCTTCCGCGCACAGCACGTTCAGGCGGCAGTCGAACGGCGGCACTGGCACCTCGGGCACGCTGTTGACGGGCGAGCCGATAGCCACCGGCACGGCCACGCGGAACGTGCTGCCCAAGCCCGGCGCGCTGCGCGGCGTGATCTCGCCGGCCATGCCCTGCACCAGCGCCCGCGTGATGGTGAGGCCCAGGCCGGTGCCGCCGTACTTGCGCGTGGTGGTCACGTCGGCCTGCTCGAAGCTGCTGAACAGACGTTGCTGCGCCTCGAAGGAGATGCCGATGCCGGTGTCCTCCACCTCGATCTCCAGCAGCAGCCGCCCCGTCTCGGTGGAGCCGCAGGCCACGCGCACCTCCACCGTGCCCACCTCGGTGAACTTGAGCGCGTTGCCGATCAGGTTGAGCAGGATCTGGCGCAGGCGCATCGGGTCGCCGCGCAGCCACTGCGGCACGTTGGCGTCGATGTCGGCGAGCAGCGACAGGCCTTCCTCCTGCGCGCGCAGGTCGAGCAGCTCCACCAGCGACTGCACCATCTCGCGCAGGTCGAAATCGACCGACTCGAAGCCCATCTTGCCGGCTTCGATCTTCGAGAAATCGAGGATGTCGTTGATGATCGCCAGCAGCGCCTCGGCGTTGCCGAGCGCCAGCGACACGCGCGAGCGCGACGCCGGCGGCATGGGCTCGCGCAGCCCCAGCTGCAGCATGCCGATGATGCCCGACAGCGGCGTGCGCAGCTCGTGGCTCATGGTCGCCAGGAACAGCGACTTGGCGCGCGTGGCCTCCTCGGCCTTGTCGCGCGCCAGCCGCAGTGCCTCCTCCTGGCGTTTGTGGGCGCGGGCGTCCCGCATGAACGCGGTGGCGGCCCAGCCGCGGTCGTTGCGATAGGCGGTGAGCGACAGTTCCACCGGCAGCCGGCGGCCGCCGGCATCGAGCGCGTCGAACTCGATCACCGCGCCCGAGAACAGGTCGTCGCCGGCGTCGCACAGCGCGGCGATGCCGTCGGTGGCGGCCAGCAGCTTGGGCAGCGGCAGGACTCCCTGCACCGGCCGGCCCATGGCCTGCGCCGCGGAGCGCCCGAACAGGCGCTCGGCCGCCGGATTCCAGTAGGACAGCGCCCCGCACTCGTCGAAGCTGATAACCGCGTCGGTGGCGGCTTGAAGCATCAGCTCGACGCGCGCCTGCTGCGCCCGGAACGCCAGCTCGCCGGCCAGCCG
>JACMOG010000176.1 GCA_014378125.1 Vitreoscilla sp.
ACCCGTGGAACCGGAAGCCCTGGCCGTGGAGGCCGCTGGCGGCGATGCCTACCGTGATGGAGCACGGACCGCTCAGCGCGCCGACGGGGATGCCGAGATCGTGGGCGGCGGCCACCAGCAGCGCGCCGGGGTCGGCCACGCCGGGCAGGCCGGCCTCGCTCAGCAGGCCGATGTCGTTGCCTCCCAGCGCCGGGTTCAGCAGCAGCTCCCACGCCGACGCGCGCGCCACCTCCGGCCGGGCCGGCGCGGAGGACTGCGATTGCTTGAGCGGCTTGCCGGGGATCACGCGCTGCGGCCCCTTGGGCGTGCGCGGCAGCTCCTCGATCAGCGTCTGCTGCAGCGGCTGCGCCAGCGGCACGACCTTGTTGACGCGGTTGAGGAACGCGCGCGCGCTGCGCGAGTCCTCCACCACCCAGTGCAGCAGCTTGGCGGCCTGCGCGATGACGCCGCCGGCCAGCACGTCGGTGAGCGGCACCTCGGGCGCGCCCAGGTCGAGGGCGTTGGGCATCAGCAGCAGGCGGCCGAAGGTCTTGTCGGAAGAAGTCATTGCACGGGTCCGGTGGAGGCGAGGGCGCGGGCGCGCAGCGGGTCGAGACCCGCGGCGCGCAGCAGGGCGCAGGTCTGGATCAGGGGAAGGCCCACCAGCGCGGTGGGGTCGTCGGACTCGATGGCCTCGAGCAGCGCGATGCCCAGCGTCTCGCACTTGGCGCTGCCGGCGCAGTCGTACGGCTGCTCGGTGCGCAGGTAGAACTCGATCTCGGCGTCGGTCAGCGCGCGGAAGCGCACCGGCACCGGCACGCAGCGCGCCTCGGCGAAGCCGGTGGACTCGCGCACCACGGCCAGCGCGGTCTGGAACACGATGGTGCGGCCGCTCATGGCGCGCAGCTGCGCCACGGCGCGCTCGTGGTTGCCGGGCTTGCCGATGGCCACGCCGTCGACGTCCGCCACCTGGTCGGCGCCGATCACCACGGCGTCGGGAAAGCGGGTCGCCAGCGCGCGCGCCTTCGCGAGGGCAAGGCGTGGCGCGAGCGCGGGGGGCGCCCCGCCGGGCAGCGGGGTCTCGTCGGTGCCGGGCGGCGGGGCCTGGAACGGGATGCGCAGGCGTTCGAGCAGCTCGCGGCGGTAGGGCGAAGTGGACGCCAGGATCAACGGGGGGTCTGCGAGCATCGCCGATTGTCGCCTGACCCCGGATCGGGGCCGGGCACTAAAATGCCGGCATGACTTCTCACGCCCTTGATCCGCTGCGCCTCCACGTGGCCACCTTCGCCGCCGACGCCCAGGAGGCCGCGGGCGACTGGGCCATCGCCGAACTCTCGCGTCTGGCGGATAGCGAGTGCCCGCTGGACGCCGGCTCGCCGCTGAAGACCCGGACCGGCGTGGATTCGCCGCGATTGCCGAACCGGGCCGAGAGCGACCTCACGCGCCGCGTGCGCTGGCGCGCCACCGGCTCGCATCGCCCGGTGGGCGGCGAGAACCAGATCTGGCTGCACCTGCAGGCCGATGCCGACGTGGTGCTGCAATGCCAGCGCTGCCTGCTGCCGCTGGACGAGGCCGTGCGCGTCGATCGCCACTTCCGCTTCGTGGCCGACGAGGACACCGCCGCGGCGATGGACGACGAGATGGAGGACGAGGTGCTGGCGCTGCCCAAGTCGCTGAACCTGCGCGACCTGGTGGAGGACGAGATGCTGCTCGCGCTGCCGCTGGTGCCGCGCCACGACGTCTGCCCCGAGACCGTGCCGCTGCAGTTCGGCGACCTGGAGGAGGTGGAGGAGAAATCCAACCCGTTCGCGAGCCTGGCGTTGTTGCGCAAGGACAAGGACGGCGACGGCGGGCCCGATATCGTCTGATGTGCGGGGCAGCAGCGTCCCTTCTTCGCATCCGGACAACGCCGGGACTCGTACAATGTGTGTATCGCCGAGTTAACTGAACAACTTGTGGGGCGATTCACAAATCCCACTAAAGCGTTCGCCGGGCATGACGCGCAAAGACGGCCGAACGCAGCTTCCTCGAACCTGCGCGCCTGGAGCTCTGCAACGTGGCGAACGACTTTCTCTTCACCTCCGAATCCGTTTCGGAAGGTCACCCCGACAAGGTAGCGGATCAGATCTCGGACGCGATCCTCGACGCGATCTTCGAGCAGGATCCCCTCTCGCGCGTTGCCGCCGAGACCTTGTGCAACACCGGCCTCGTGGTCCTGGCCGGCGAGATCACCACGCAGGCCAACGTCGACTACATCCAGGTCGCGCGCGACACCATCAAGCGCATCGGCTACGACAACACCGAGTACGGCATCGACTACAAGGGTTGCGCCGTGCTCGTGGCCTACGACAAGCAGAGCAACGACATCGCCCAGGGCGTCGACCGCGCGAGCGATGACTACCTGAACCTCGGCGCCGGCGACCAAGGCCTGATGTTCGGCTACGCCTGCGATGAAACCCCCGAGCTGATGCCCGCGCCCATCTACTACGCGCACCGCCTCGTGGAGCGCCAGGCGCAGCTGCGCAAGGACGGCCGCCTGCCGTTCCTGCGCCCCGACGCCAAGAGCCAGGTCACCATGCGCTACGTCGACGGCAAGCCGCACTCGATCGACACCGTGGTGCTGTCGAGCCAGCACGCGCCCGAGATGAGCGACGGCGCCAAGATGAAGCCCGAGTTCGACGAGGCCGTCATCGAGGAGATCATCAAGCCGGTGCTGCCGGGCGAATGGCTGAAGGACACGCGCTTCCTGGTGAACCCCACCGGCCGCTTCGTCATCGGCGGCCCGCAGGGCGACTGCGGCCTCACTGGCCGCAAGATCATCGTCGACACCTACGGCGGCGCCTGCCCGCACGGCGGCGGCGCGGTCTCGGGCAAGGATCCCACCAAGGTCGACCGCTCGGCCGCGTACGCCGCGCGCTACGTGGCCAAGAACATCGTCAAGGCCGGCCTGGCCCGCCAGTGCCAGATCCAGGTGGCGTACGCCATCGGCGTGGCCAAGCCGATGAACATTACGGTCTACACCGAAGGCACGGGCATCATCCCCGACGAGAAGATCGCCGAACTGGTCAACGAGCTGTTCGACCTGCGCCCGAAGGGCATCATCCAGATGCTCGACCTGCTGCGACCCATCTACCAGAAGACCGCCGCCTACGGCCACTTCGGCCGGGAAGAGCCGGAATTCACGTGGGAGCGTACCGACAAGGTGCAGGTGCTGCGAGACGCCGCTGGCCTGAAGTAGGGGTCAGGCGCCGCCGCCGGGTACGGCGGATCCGCCAGACCCCTTTGCGGCTCGCTCCAAATGCGCTATGATCGCAGGCTTTCCCCAATCTTTGCCCGGCCGCTGCATCGGTTTGCAGCCCACAGCAAGGGCATGGGTTCACAGAACGGCTGCTGGTGTCAGCGGCGTTCCCAGGAGTTTCAAAATGGCTGTCCAGCAAAACAAGAAGTCGCCTTCGAAGCGCGGCATGCACCGTTCGCACAACGCCCTCACCACCCCGGGTACGGCGATCGAAGCCACCACCGGCGAAGTGCACCTGCGCCACCACATCAGCCCCACCGGCTTCTACCGTGGCCGCAAGGTCCTGAAGACCAAGGCCGACGCCTGAGCTTTCCAGGCGGCTGCGATTCGTCGCAGCTTCGGTCGCGCGCCCCCGGCGCGCGCCAACCCACCCACGCACCCTGCCCAGCAGCGTCCCTCGCCTTCAGCGCGATGACGCGGCTCGTCTGTTTCCGCTGTGTCGCGGGGTCATTCGGGTTGATAGGTGGCGGCCTGACAGCCACGTCTGATATGGTCCCGGATTGCTGGAATTAGATCGGCTCGACCGATCCCGACTGTGATTCAACCTGTACTCCTGACACCCCGCACGCGCGTTCGCCTGGCGGTGGATTGCATGGGCGGCGACCATGGCCCGTCCGTCACCTTGCCGGCCTGCAAGGCGTTCCTCGACACCCACGCCGACGCCGAGCTGCTGCTGGTGGGCAGCTCCGATGCGCTCGCGCCCGCCACGCAGTGGCCGCGCTGCACGCTCATCACGGCGAGCCAGGTCGTCACGATGGAGGACACGGTGGAGACGGCCCTGCGCCGCAAGCGCGATTCGTCGATGCGGGTGGCCATCGAACAGCTGAAGGCCGACGAGTCAGGCGCCATCGCCGCCGACGTCTGCATCTCCGCCGGCAATACCGGCGCGCTGATGGCGGTGTCGCGCTACCTGCTCAAGACGATGGGCGGCATCGATCGCCCGGCGATCGCCACGTTCATGCCCACCATCCGGGACACCTTCACCTGCGTGCTCGACCTGGGCGCCAACGTCGACTGCAGCGCCGCGCACCTGGTGCAGTTCGCCGTGATGGGCAGCGCGCTCGTCACCGCCACAGAGGGTCGGGCGGAGCCGGTCGTCGGCCTGCTCAACATCGGCGAGGAGATGATCAAGGGCAGCGAGGTCATCAAGCGCGCGGGCGAACTGCTGCGCGCCATCGCGGGCCACGGCCACCTCAACTACCTGGGCAACGTCGAGGGCGACGACATCTTCAAGGGCACCGTCGACGTCGTGGTGTGCGACGGCTTCGTGGGCAACGTCGCGTTGAAGAGCAACGAAGGCGTGGCCAAGATGATGAACGCCATGATCCGCCAGGAGTTCGAGCGCAACATCTTCACGAAGCTGGCGGGCCTGGTGGCCATGCCGGTGCTGCGCCGATTCAAGGCCCGCGTCGTTCCGCGCCGCTACAACGGCGCCGCGCTGCTGGGCCTCAAGGGCCTGGTGTTCAAGAGCCATGGCGGCGCCGACGCGTTCGCCTTCGGGCAGGCGCTCATCCGCGCGCACGACGCCGCGCGCAACTGCCTTCTCGATGGCGTGCACGACGCCATCGTCGACACCATGCAGGCTCTGCCGCCCACCGGCAGCGAATCCATACCGCAGGCCGCCTGAGCGGTTTTGCCGTCAGAAGAGGCCTGTTTAGACGCACGCATTGGGGAGTACTCTCAAATTAATGCCGTTCGACATTCCCGCATCGCTGGCACCGGCAGCGATCTTCCGCCGCTTCGCCTGACCAACGACGACCTGGTAAAGATGCTCGCCAAGCGCGGCGTCGAGACCTCCGACGACTGGATCGTGGAGCGCACGGGCATCCGCGCGCGCCATTTCGTGGCCGACGACGTCCACGCCAGCGACCTGGCCACCGCCGCCGCGCAGCGCGCCCTGGAGGCCGCCGGCTGCACCGCATCGGACATCGACCTCATCATCGTGGCCACGTCCACGCCGGACATGATCTTTCCGTCCACGGCCAGCATCGTGCAGCGCAAGCTGGGCGTGTTCGGCTGCCCGGCGTTCGACGTGCAGGCCGTCTGCTCCGGCTTCATCTACGCCCTGGGCGTGGCCGACGGCTTCGTGGCCCGCAACCGGTCGAAGTGCGCCCTGGTGATCGGCGCGGGGGCCATGACCCGGCTGATGGACTGGACCGACCGCGGCACCTGCGTGCTGTTCGGCGACGGCGCCGGCGCCGTGGTGATGGAGCCGGTGGAAGGCGAGGGGACCACCGCCGACCGCGGCCTGCTGGGATTCGCCCT
>JACMOG010000177.1 GCA_014378125.1 Vitreoscilla sp.
AACTCGGCAGCCTTGAAGGCGTCGAAGCCCTTGCGGTAGTCGACGCCCATCTTCACGTGCGCGGCGGCGAACTGCTCCACCAGCGAGCGGCTCTCGCCCGGCGGCAGCTTGGCCAGCAGCGCCCTGGCCTGCTCGTCGACGTCGGCCTCGCGCTTGGCGAAGGCACCCCAGTGCTTCTCGAGCCTGGCCGGATCCTTGCCGCGCAGCAGGGTGTCCTTCCATTCCTGCACCTGCGTCTTGAACGTGACGAGCATCGCGGACACCGCGCGCTCGTGGGCGTGCTGCGCGCCCACCTCGATCTCGTAGGTGGACACGGTCTGGTTCAGGCTGTAGATGCCGATCAGTGCCGCGCCCATCAGCGTGGCGAGGATGGCCCCGATCGTGAGGGGGAGCTTGAGTCTGAGATTCATGATTGCGTTCGAGCCTGGGAGGCCGCACCTTCGGGACCCTGTATCGACAGGGCCTCGGCGCAACTTGAGCCGCAATGGGCCCTATTTACGCGGCGTGGGCAACCAGCGCATCAGGATCGCGTACAACGCCGCCGGGTTCACGGGCTTGGCGATGTGGTCGTTCATGCCGGCCTCCAGGCAGGCGATGCGATCCTCGACGAAGGCGTTGGCGGTCATCGCCACGATGGGCACCAGGGTATCGCCGCGCTCGCGGATGGCGCGCGCGGCGTCGAGGCCGTCCATCACGGGCATCTGCATGTCCATCAGGATCAGGTCCCAGTGCTGCGACGCGGCGAGCTCCAGCGCGATCGCGCCATTCTCGGCCTGCTCCACCACCAGGCCGGCGTTGGTCAGCAGCTCGCGCGCGATCAGCCGGTTGACGACGTTGTCCTCGGCCAGCAGCACGCACTGGCCGGCATGGTGCTGGCGCACCACGTCTTCGCTGGCGTCGCGCACGATGGCCGCGCCGGCCCGCGCGCCGCCCTGGCGGAACAGGATTCGCGCGACGACGTCGTGCAGCGCCGAAGCCGTCACCGGCTTGTCGAGCACCGCGTCCACCTTCACCCCGAACATGCGGTCGCCGGCCAGCAGGCTGGCGGCCGACGAGGCCAGCAGCAAGCAGGGCGGCATGCCGTCGCCCATCAGCCCATGCAGGCGCACCAGGGTGGGCGAGCCGTCGTCGCAGAGCGTGCTGGAGTCCACCAGCATCAGGTCGTACGGCCGGCCCTGCGCCATCTCGGCCTCCACGCGCTGCACGGCGGCCTCGCCGCCGGGCTGCACGTCCACCAGCATGCCCATGGTGGCGAGGTAGCTGGCGATGACGGCCGCGGCCTCGGGCAGGTCGTCCACCAGCAGGATGCGCATCGCCTTCATGGGCGCCAGCGTGGCCGCGTCGTCCACCCGCGCGGCGTGCGCCAGCCAGGCCGTGAACCAGAAGGTGCTGCCCGCGCCGGGCTGGCCCCCCAGGCCCACCTCGCCGCCCATGGCCGCGGCCAGGTTGCGGGTGAGCGACAGGCCCAGGCCGGTGCCGCCGAAGCGCCGCGTGGTGGTGTTGTCGCCCTGCTCGAAGGCGCCGAACAGCTGCGCCTGCGCCGCCTGGGCGATGCCGGGGCCGGTATCCTGCACCGCGAAGCGCACCTGCACGCGGCCGTCGCGCTCGTCGAGCAACTCGCCCTTGAGCCGCACCCAGCCGGTGTCGGTGAACTTGACGGCGTTGGACAGCAGGTTCAGCAGCATCTGGGCCAGGCGCGTGGGACCACCGCGCAGCTGCCGCGGCAGGTGATCGGTGTCGAGCACCAGCTCCAGGCCCTTGGCCTGCGCGCGCTCGACCACCATGTCGCAGGCGGTGGACAGCAGGTTGTCCAGCGAGAAGTCGGCGTCCTCCAGCGTGAGCTTGCCGGCCTCGATCTTGGACAGGTCCAGCACGTCGTTGATGATGCGCAGCAGGTGCTGGCCGGCGTCGCCGATCTTGCCCAGGCGCTCGCGCTGCAGCGCGTCGCGCGGGTCGCGCGCCAGCAGGTAGGCCAGGCCCAGGATGCCGTTGAGCGGCGTTCGGATCTCGTGGCTCATGTTGGCCACGAACGCGCTCTTGGCCCGGTTGGCGGTCTCGGCCTCGTCGCGCGAGTGCGCCAGGGCCTCGTTGGTGTGGGTCAGCGAGTCGTTGGCCTGCACCAGCTCGCGGGTGCGCTGCGCCACCTGGGTCTCGAGCGCGTCGCGGTGCCTGCGCAGGTCGGACTCCATGCGGTGTTGCACGGTGACATCGATGAGGGTGGTGACCACGCCGCGCATCGCGCCCGTATCGGGATCGAACAGGGGCAGCGCGTTGACCAGGAGCAGCTTGTCCATGCCGCTTGCGTCCAGCCCACGCATGACGACGTCGTGTTGCGCACTGGCGCCCGCGAGCACGCGCGAAAGAGGACGCTCCTCGGCCGGCATCGGCGTGCCGTCCGGCCGCAGGGGTCGCCATTTGGCGATGCTTGCCTCGCGGGAGAGCCCGGCAGGGATCGTGCTCCCGGTGATGCGGTCGGCGGCGGGATTGCTGCTGACGACGCGCCCCTCGCTGTCGCAGACGATGATGCCCTCGTTGAGCGCCGAGAAGACCGCCTTGTACTGCTCCTCGCTGGCCCGCAGCGCGCGCTGCACCTCGCGCATGCTCGTGACATCGCGCGACACGCCCAGGATGCCCAGCAGGTTGCCCTGCGCGTCCACCAACGGCTGCTTGGTGGCGAGGAACTGGAACGTGCCGTGCGGCTTGCGGATCACCTCTTCCTGGTTGGCCGGCAGCTCGCCGAGCGCGGCGAGCAGGTCCGCCTGCGTCAGCTCCGCGGCGGTCTCGGGGTCGAACAGGTCTTCGTTGGTGCGTCCCAGCACGTCCTCGGCGAGGCGTCCGATGACGTCGGCGGCGGCGCGGTTGCAGAACACGTAGCGACCCTCGAGATCCTTGGCGTAGATGGCGTCGCTGGCGCTGCGCGCGATGGCCTCCAGCAGGGCGAGCGCGCGCAGGCGTTCGCGCTGTTCCACGCGCTCCTGCCGGGCCTCGCGAACCAGGCGCCGCTGTGCCCAGACCCGACCCGCCAGCCCCACGCCCAGCAGCGCGAGCAGCGCCGCCAGCCCGGTCTCGCGCGCATGCTCCCACGCGGGCGCGTGGACCTCGGCCATGTCGATCTTGGCCACCAGCCACCAGTCGGTGCCGGCCACCGGGCGCGCGCAGAAC
>JACMOG010000178.1 GCA_014378125.1 Vitreoscilla sp.
GAGGACTATCCCATTGAGCGGATCTTCCGGAACACGCGCGGCGGGATGATTCCGGAGGGCACCACCGAGATCCAGACGCTGATCGTCGGGCGCGAAATCCTCGGCATCAACGCCATCGTATGAAAGACACGAGGCACATGTCCGACCTGCACCTGCTGTTCAACCCGCGCTCGATCGCCATCGTCGGAGCTTCCGACAAACCGGCCAGCATCGGCGCGCGCACCGTCGAGAACCTGCTCACGCATTCGAAATTCGCGGGCGATGTCTACCTCGTGAGCACCACGAAAGAGGAGATCGCCGGCCGCCCCTGTCACCGCAGCGTGAAGGAGCTGCCGGCCACGCCGGACGTGGCCGTGATCGTAGTGCCCGCCTCGGCGGTGCTGGATGTGGTGGGCCAATGCGCCGACCGCGGCGTGAAGTTCGCCGTGGTGCTCACCTCCGGCTTCAGCGAGACCGGCGACGAAGGCCGCGCGCTGGAGCAGGAGATGGTTGCAATCGCGCGCCGCGGCGGCATGCGCGTGTACGGGCCCAACTGCCCTGGCCTGTGCAATGTAACCGGCCGGCTCGGGCTGACGTTCTCGCCCTCGTTTCCGCACGACCTGCGGCCCGGCCCCATCGGCATCGCCACGCAGGGCGGCGGGCTGGGGCGCAACGTCATGCAGGCGATGGAGCGCGGCATCGGCGAGGCGGCCTGGAGTTCGTCGGGCAACGAGGCCGACCTGCAGGTAGCCGATTTCATCGATTACATGGCCGAGGCGCCAGACATCAAGGTCATCGTGGCGCTGATCGAGGGCTTCAAGGACGGTCGGCGCTTCGTCGACGCAGCGCGCAAGGCGGCGCGGATGGGCAAGCCGATCGTGGCCTTGAAGGTCGGCCGCTCCGAATACGGCGCCAAGGCGGCCGCATCGCACACGGCGTCCATCACGGGCTCGGCCGAAGTGAACAGCGCGGCGATGCGCCAGCTCGGCGTGATCGAGGTGGACGACATCGACGAACTGGTGGACACCGCGTGGCTGCTCGCACGGCAAATGCCTGGCAAGGCCGAGGACGTGGCGGTGTACTGCTCGTCCGGCGGCGCCGCGGCGCTGACAGCGGACGTGATCGGCCAGTACGGGCTCGGCATGGCCAGCTTTACGGACGCCACCAAGGCGGCGTTGCGGTCTCAACTCCCGTCGTTCGCCGCAGTCGAGAACCCCGTGGACACCACGGCGGCGGTCATCGCCAACCCGGAGCTGATCGACAGCACGCTGCTCACCGTGTGCCGTGACCCGAACGTCGGCATCGTGGTGCTGCCCTCCTCCATCGACTACGGCAAGGTCACCGTGGTCACTGCCCAGGCTGCCGTGCGCGCGCAGCAGCACAGCCCCGTGCCGCTGCTCCCGATCTGGATGAGCGACAGGCTCGGCGACGCGTTCAGCGTGTATGCCGATGCCGGCATGGTGCCCGCGCGCAGTGTGGGCAAAGCAGTTAAGGCTGTGCGCCGTTGGGTGGACTATGGCCGCTGGCGTCGGGAAACGCACCACATGGAGTGGGCGCCCTGGCCTTCGCTCGGCCAGTCCGTTTCGGACGAGCCCGCCCTTGCGATGAGCGAAGTCGATGCCAAGGCCTGGCTGCGTGAGCACGGACTGCCCGTGCCCGCCAACGCCCTTGCGCGCAATCGCGACGAGGCGATGGCGCACGCCACGCAGATCGGCTTCCCCGTGGTCGCCAAGGTCGCGAGCGGCGACATCACACACAAGACCGAAGTGGGCGGGGTGCGCCTGAACCTGCAGGACGCCGACGCCGTAGGCAAGGGGTGGGACGCGATCATGGCCTCGGTCGATGCGAAGGCGCCTTGCGCGCGCATCGACGGCCTGCTGGTCGAGGGCATGGCGGCGGCTGGCGGCGTGGAGACCTTCGTGGGCGTCTCGCGCGATCCGGTCTTCGGCCACGTGCTCACATTCGGGCTGGGAGGGATCTACGTGGAGATCTTCAAGGACGTGGCGCGTCGGCTGTTGCCGTTGCAGCCTGAGGAAGCGCGCGCGATGGTGCGCGAAATCCGCAGCTTCGCGCTGCTGGATGGGGCGCGGGGACGGCCGAAGGCGGATCTCGACGCCTTGGTCGGCCTGCTGATCGCCGTCTCCGACTTCGTTGGCAAGCACGCCGGGCAGATCCAGGAGCTCGATCTCAACCCGGTGTGGGTCGGCCCGGCCGGCCAGGGCGTGCAGGTGCTCGACGCGGTCATTCTGCGCCGCGCGGTGGCCAGCGTATGACGGGTTGGCTGCCACGCGGCCAGCCCGGCGCAACACCCCTGGCTGGCGTGCGTGTCCTGGATTTCAGCGAACTGCTGCCCGGCCCCTTCATGACGCAGAGCATGGCGGAGCTGGGCGCGGAAGTGCTGAAGATCGAGCGGCCACCGCACGGTGACCCGGTCCGTCGCAGCGCGCCGTCACTGTACGCGGCGATGAACCGTGACAAACGCAGTCACTTCGCGGACCTGAAGGATGCGACCGCCCGCGACGTGGTGCTTGCGCTGGCGGACGAAGCGGACGTGCTGGTGGAGGCGTATCGTCCCGGTGTGCTGGAGCGGCTCGGTTTCGGCTGGGCCGCGATGCAGGCGCGCAATCCCCGCATGGTGTACCTGTCGCTCTCGGGCTACGGGGCAGACGGCCCCTGGGCGCAACGCCCGGGCCACGACTTGAACTACCTCGCATCCGCGGGCATCGTGGCGCTGGCGGCAAAGGAAGCCGCGCCCTCTCCCTCCTTCGGCGTGCCCATCGCGGACCTTAATGGCGCGATCTACGCGCTGGCCGCGGTCAACGCCGCCTTGTTCCAGCGCGGGCACACGGGGCGCGGGCAGCGGCTGGACGTGTCCCTGGCGGAGTCGTCGCTGCACGGCATCAATCCGCGCTTGGCCATGTTCCACCAGCTGGAGGCACAGACGCTGGTGGAACAGCGCGCCATCGCGCAACGCAGGCCTGGTTACGGGACCTTTCTCTGCCGCGACGACGCCTGGCTGACGATCGGCGCGCTGGAAGATCACTTCTGGCAGGCGCTGGTGCAGGTGCTGGGCCTGAGCGACTTCATGGGCGATGCGCACCGCGCGTATGCGCAGCGGCATGCGAGCAGCACGGCGATTAACGCGGCGATCGCCGCCGCGCTGGCCCAGAGGGAGTTGACCGATGTGCTCGCCGCGCTCGTCGCTGCGGGTGTGCCAGCCGAGGCGGTCTGTGCGCCCTCCGACCTGCCGCAGCACCCGCAATGGGCCGCGCGCAAATTGTTCATCGACACGCCCGGGGGTCCGCAGGTGCGGTTTCCTGTACAGATGGAGGGGACGGCCTGGCGCAGCGGCCGGGAAAAGGCTGGGTAGAGGATGACGCAAGCATCCGGAGCGTGCACGCCGACGTCCGCTCCTGGCCCGGAAGCAGCCTATATCTCGGTCTGCTCTAAGATCTCGAGCGCGTCGTCCACTTCGATGCCGAGGTAGCGAACCGTACTTTCCAGCTTTCCGGCCGCTTCGTCTTTCGTTGAATCACGATCGCTCGTGCTGCAATCGCCGCCCCCTGGTACACCGGCACGTACTCGCGGGGAAACTAGATCGCACCCACGCAGCTTGCTGTAAATGGCGAAATTGAATAAAGCCAGGTCGCCCGGCTTTCCAACTAGCTGCAGACGGATTCGCAACGACCAGATCTCTTTGGGCTTGAGCGGCGGTTTCTGACCTAGCAGACGACCCTTGTTCCAAGCCGAGAGGCGTGTTTGCATGGCGGTTCCTTCTCAAAAGGAGCTCACGTTAACTTGATCGAACTGACCCGCGCTTCCCTAGGCCACTGTGCGGTACAGCAGGGTTTGCCCGGGGTGGACGAAGACAGGGGGGGACCGCGTGTTGAGCTGTTTTTGATGGCCACACAGGCCGCGATCCACGAGCAAGGCGTGGCCCTCGCGCCCGAATTCCTTGTGCAGGACGAGCTTCAGTGTGGTCTCCTCGTGGCGCCCACGCACGCGTCTCGCCCCAAGGGTCTGGGCTATCACCGGATCTGCCCGGAAGACAGTGCCAGTGGGACCGAACTGCAGCTGTTCAGTGACTGGCTGCTGGCGCAGGCTCAGGACTACCTGTCTACACC
>JACMOG010000179.1 GCA_014378125.1 Vitreoscilla sp.
AGGGTGTCGTTGATGACCTTGAAGCGGTCGAGGTCGATCAGCAGCAACGCCACCTGGTGACCCAGCCGGCGGCCGAATTCGAGCGCCCGCTCGGCGCGCCAGATGAGCTGGCGGCGGTTGGGCAGGTTGGTGAGCGCGTCGTAGTTGGCCAGGTGCCGGATGCGGTCTTCGGCGATGCGGCGGTCGGTGACGTCCTGCACGATGCCCGTGTAGGCGCAGCAATGGCCGTGCTCGTCGAACTCGGGCTCGGCCTCGACGTGGATGATGCGGAAGCGGCCGTCGGGCAGCGTCATCGGCACGTCGGTGGCGATGACGGAGACCTGGTACAGGATCTGGCGCGCCAGACGCACCAGCGGCTCGCGATCCGTCGGAGCGATCATGCGCAGCATGTCGCGCAGGTTCACGCGGTCGTCCGGACCGTAGCCGAACACGCGCAGCCCCTCTTCCGACAGCTCGAGGCCGTTGACGAAGCTTCGGCCTCCCTCCTGCCACCAGTCGAAGCTGCCCATGCGGGCGAGGTCTTGCGCGCGGGCGAGCTTGGCCTTGCTGCGCTCGAGCTCCTGGCGCGTGCGCGAGGCGCGCAGCAGGTAGCGCAGGCGGCCGGCCAGCAGGCTCCACTGCGTGGCCTTGACGAAGAAGTCCGTCGCGCCCACCTGGTAGGCGCGGTTGATGGAGGCCTCGTCGTCGAGGCCCGTGAGCATGAGCACCGGCACGTTGTCGAAGCCCGGCATGTTGCGCAGGGCCACGCAGGTCTCGAAGCCGTCGAGGCCCGGCATGATGGCGTCGAGCACCACCACGTCGGGCGTCCAGCTGGCCAGGGGCGTGGGGCCCCCCTCCCCGCCGGTGGTGGACGTGATGTCGAAGCCGCGATCGCGCAACGCGGCCGCCGTCATCAGCAGGTTGACCTCGTCGTCGTCGACCAGCAGTACCGTCGGACGCCGGTCGGTCGCTTCCAGGCTCACGCCGTGGTGCAACGTCATGAGGCCGCCGCTTCGAGGTGTTGCAAGGTCTGGCCGACGGCCGCGTCGACGCGGCGCACCTCGGCATGGTACGGGGCGAGCAACGCGCCCCCGGCGGCGTGGTCGCCGGCGCGCAGCAGGCGCTCGATGTCGGCGCACAAGGCTGAGAGCGCCAAGGCGCCGATGCTGGCCGACGACGACTTGAGCGTGTGGGCCACTCGCGACACCTGGTCCCAGGCGTTGTCGGCGTGGGCCACGCGCAGTTGCTCGACGAGCTTGGCCAGCGAGGCCTGGTAGGTGGCGAGCACGCGCTTGACCAGCTGCGCCGTGCCATCGGGATCCAGGGCCCGCAACTCGGCCATGCAGGCGGCATCCAGCACCGGCCGGGTGGGCACGCCCTCGCTCTCGGAGTTGTTCAAGTCGACCATCGCACCCTGATTCATGAATACTCGAGCATTCTCGCCCTCTAATGTAAGCATGTCCGTGCCGCGCACAGGCGTCAATGGCGAAATACTCCGCACCTCGCGGCCCTTTGACCACCCGCCGCCCCGCCCGCGCAAGGACAAGCAATCCGGAAGCCCGCACGAGCGCGTTCCGCGTCCGATCGAGAAAAGTGTCACGACATCCCCACAACGAGGTGCAATGACAACACATCGACCCCCGCGCCAGCCCCCACGGCGCGCCTGGCTTTGCTCCTTACAATCGGCCGCATGTCGCTTTCGCTGACCCGATGACCCCGACGCTGGTCGTGCTCGCCATCCTGGCCCTGGCCGCCTTCGGTGCGTTCGGCGCCGTGGCGGGCGCGCTGTGGATGAAGGCGCGCGAGTCGGCCACGGTGCGCCAGGCCACCGAGGATCGCAACCGGATGCTGGGGCTGGCCGATGCCTGGATCTGGGAGACCGACGCCGCGCACCGGCTCACCACCTGGCGGCCGCCCGTGCGCCGGCCCGCCGGCTGGAAGATCAACCCGCCGCTGGGCACCGTGCTCACCGCCCTGGCCACCCCGCTGCCCGGGGCCGACGGCGTGTCCCCTGGAGCGGACGGTTCGGCCGCCAGCTGGCCGCTGTCGCGCCAGCTCGCCGCGCACGCGCCCGTCACCGAGCAGCGCGTGCTGCTGCAGATGGGCGACACGGTCGAACTCTGGACGCTGCGCGGCGAGCCTCGGCACGACGGCGAGGGCTTCTTCCTGGGCCACGTGGGCACCGCGCGCCCGGTGGGCGAGAGCGACGCCGCCGAGTTCGACCAGGCCGCGCTGGCCGCGCTGCTGGCCCAGCCCGACGCCAGCGTGCTGGTGTTCCGTCGCCTCGACGAAGGCGCGCCGTGGCGGCTGCAGGCCCAGGGCGTGGGCACGCGGGCGCTGTTCGGCATGTCGTTGTCGCCCGAAGACGGCTTCACCGGCGCGCCCGACTGGGCCGCGGTGTGCGCCCGCCTGCCCGCCGACATCGAGCGCGCGCTGGCGCAGATGCCCGCGGGCGAGACGCGCGCGGTGGGCGAGTGGCGCGTCGGCTGGGGCTACGTGGCCAGCGGCGACGACCCGCAGTCCGGCCGCCTCGTGATCCTGCATCCGGCGGCGCCCACAGCGGCGACGAGCGCCGTCGCGCCCGCCGTCCCCACCGCCGAGGCCGCGGCCGCGGTGTCGGCCGACAGCGCCGACCACGAGTCCTTCATCTACTCGGTGTCGCACGACCTGCGCGCGCCCATCCGCGTGGTGGAAGGCTTCGCGCGCATCCTCAAGGAAGACTACGGTCGCTTCCTCGACCGCATCGGCAACGACCACACCGACCGCATCCTGGCCGCCGCGGCGCGCATGAACAGCATGATCGACTCGCTGCTCTCGCTGTCGCGCCTGCAGTCGCAGCCCATCAAGCGCCAGCCGGTCGACCTGTCGCAGCTCACCCGCTACGTGCTGGAAGACCTGCGCAGCAACGAGCCCGAGCGCGAGGCCGACATCCACATCGAGCCGGGCCTGGTGATCCAGGGCGACCCGACGCTGATGCGCATCGCCATCGAGAACCTGGTGGGCAACGCCTGGAAGTACAGCAGCCAGGGCCCCACCACGCGCATCGAGCTGCGCCGCGAGACGCTGGCCGGGATCCCCACCTTCGTGATCGCCGACCACGGCGCCGGCTTCGACATGCGCTTCGCGGACCGCCTGTTCGGCGTGTTCCAGCGGCTGCACAGCGCCAAGGACTTCCAGGGTACCGGCATCGGCCTGGCCTCGGTGCGGCGCATCATCCGGCGGCATGGCGGCGACATCTGGGCCCAGTCCGAGGTGGGCAAGGGCGCAAGGTTCTACTTCACGTTGCCATGAAGCAGCGCGGGGACTTGGCGTTCTTGCTGTTCTTGCTGTTCTTGCTGTTCTTGGTTGGCGTGGTGCGCTTCGGGCGGGTCGGGTGCCCGCGCTGCGGTGCGACTGGCATGCACTTGGCTCGTCTCCGCACGTGCGCCTTGAATCCGGCCTGAACGGCCGGATTCCGAGGGCGTTCGCTGAAATTCGACCGCGCGTCGTCTGCGGGTCTCGCTCGGCGG
>JACMOG010000180.1 GCA_014378125.1 Vitreoscilla sp.
GAGATCGGCCAGGCCGTGAAGGCCCCGCGCTACGGCCAGGGCGTGGTGGCCGCCATCCGCGGCGACGAGATCGCCGTGAAGTTTCCGGATCGATCGACGCGCACGTTCCTCGCGGCTTTCCTCAAGAAGCCGCGCTCCCGTCGGCCGGCGCCGCAACCTTCGGAGACGGCCGCGGCGCTGCCCGCCTGATCCGCCCGAAGCGAGGGGTCCGGCCCCGGACGGGGCCAGACCCCGTGTACCGATTTTTGCTGTCGTGTTGCGTCGAAATCGACGCGGTCGCGATACAGTCGGCGCGACGCCAAGTTATCGCACGAGACGTCCGCCCGCCACCGTGAACAACGACCTCCCGCTCCCCTTACAGCCCGATCGCCAGCGCGACGGCGAAGACGAGCTCGCCAGCCTGAAGCGCGAGATCGCGTTGCGCGACGACGTCCTGGCGCTGGCCGCGCACGAGCTGCGCAACCCGCTGCACGCGCTGTCGCTGCACCTGGCGCTGGCGCGTACCACCGCGCTGGCCGGCAACGCCGCCGAGGCGGCCGAGCGGGTGCGCCGGGCCGAGCTCACGCTCAAGCGCTACGCCGAGCGCGTCACCGTGCTGATGGAGTTGCTGGCCTCGCCCGGCGTCGCGTATCCGCTGACCCGCGGGCACGTGGATGTGCCCGCGCTGGTGGTCACGTTGGTGGACAGCCTCGAGCAGGACGCACGCTCGCGCGGCATCGAGATGGAGGCCGCCTTCGACGCGGCCACGTTCGACCCGATACGCGCCGTCGACCCCGTGGCGCTGGAGCAGGTGCTGGACAACCTGCTGCTCAACGCATTCAAGCATTCGGGCGCCAGCCACATCACGATCCGGCTGTCGGCCGGACGCGACGACTGGCGGCTCCAGGTCGAGGACAATGGCAGCGGCATCGCGCCGGAGGACCAGCAGTCCATCTTCGAGAAGTTCGCGGTGGCCGCCCACTCGTCCCGAGGCGCGGGGACGGGCCTGGGCCTGTGGATCGTCACCCGTCTCGTGCAGGCCATGGACGGGGAGATCACGCTGGAGAGCGCGCCGGGCACCGGTTGCGTCTTCACGGTGCGAATCCCGAACAGGACGACATGAGAAACGACCGATGAACTCGACCCCGACCGATACCGACACCGACATCGACATCGTCGCTCCGATCGAACGCCTGCGCAGCGCCGTTCCGGGCCTCGACCAGATCCTGGGCGGCGGGCTGTTTCGCACCGGCGTCTACATCATCCAGGGCCTGCCGGGTTGCGGCAAGACGATCCTGGCCAACCAGATCTGCTACGGCCACGTGGCCGAGGGCGGGTCGGCGGTCTACGTCACGCTGCTGGCCGAGTCGCACTCGCGCATGATCCAGCACCTGTCCACGCTGTCGTTCTTCGACGTCAAGGCATTCCCCGACAAGCTGGCCTACATCAGCGCCTTCCACGACCTGGAGAGTGGCGGACTGAAGGGCTTGATGAGCGTGTTGCGCCGCGAGATGCGCACCCGCAAGGTGGGCGTGCTGGTGCTAGACGGCCTGGTGGCGGCCTCCGAGGGCGCCAGCGACATCGACCTGAAGAAGTTCGTGCACGAGTTGCAGACCATCGCCGTGCTGCAGGACTGCACGGTGCTGCTGCTGACCAGCGGCAACATCCACTGCATGGCCGCCGAGCACACCATGGTGGATGGCCTGATCGAGGTCGAGGACAAGCTGTTCGACGCCCGTTCCGAGCGCTCGATCCAGGTGCGCAAGTTCCGGGGCGCCGGCCCGCTGCGCGGCAAGCATTCGATGCGGATCGACAACGACGGGATCCGCGTGTTCCCGCGCATCGAGTCGATGTACCGCGTGTCCGCGCTGGAGACGAAGCACGACGAGGCCACGACCAGCGGCATCCCGTCGCTGGACGCGCTGATGCAGATCGGCGGCATCCCCACGGCCAGTTCCACGGTGGTCATCGGCTCCACCGGCACCGGCAAGACCACGCTGGGCGTGCAGTTCGTGCAGGCCAGCACCGTCGAGGAGCCAGGCCTGCACCTGAGCTTCTTCGAGCGCCCCGACCGCATCCGCGCCAAGGCGCGGTCGCTGGGCCTGCCGCTGGATGAGAAGGAGGCCGCGGGCGTGGTCGAGCTGGTCTGGGAGGCGCCGGGCGAGGCCATGCTGGACGAAATTGCCGATCGCCTGCTTGCGGCCATTGCGCGCCGCAAGGTGCGCCGGCTGGTCATCGACGGACTGTCGGGCTTTCTCGAGGCGACGGTCTACCCGGAGCGCATGAATCGTTTCTTCTCCTGCCTGGCCAACGAGCTGCGGAGCGGCAACGTGACGGTGCTGATGACGCTCGAGACCCGCGACGTGGTCTCCAGCGTGATATCGATGCCCTGGGGGGTATCTGGCCTCGTCGACAACCTGTTGTTCCTGCGCTTCGTGCACGACGAGGGCCACGTGGAACGCCTGCTGACCATCATCAAGATGCGCGACACCGACTACCAGGCCGGCCTGCGCCGCCTGCGCATCGACTCGCAAGGTATGCACATTGCCGGAACCTGGCGGGCGGACGGCGATGTGATCCCTTCTGCGCAACCCGTTGCCGCCCAGGAAGGCCCCGCGCCTTCGTCGTCGAACTGACGGCGCGGAGACATAAGGCGCAGCGTGAAGACCATTCTTGTCGTCGACGACGAACTGGGCAGTGCGGAAGTCCTGAGCCTGATCCTCGAAGAGGAAGGGTATCGGGCGTTCTGTGCCGTCAACGGCCGCCTGGCGCTCGTCCAGGCCCGCGACGTGGTGCCCGACCTCGTCGTTGTCGACTACATGATGCCGCTGATGAACGGTGCCGAGTTCGCGCGCGCGCTGCGCGCCGACCCGCAGTTCGTGCACACGAAGATCATCCTCAACAGCGGGCTGCCCGAGGTCGTCATCCGCGGCCAGTTCGATGGCTACGACGCGTTCCTGCGCAAGCCGTTCAAGGTGGAGCGGCTGCTGGAGCTCGTGGAGCAGTTCATCGGGCGCTGAGGGCCGGACGCAACCCCAGCCGCCTGAGCACCACGTTGTCGAGCGACAGCGCGCCGGGCCCGTGGATCGTCAGCAGCAGCAGGATGCCGCCCCAGACGAAGTGCATCTGCAGGCCGGCCGGGCAATCGAAGCCGAATAGCTGCGGGTACGAGATCACCGCCATCGCGTTGACCACGAACAGGCCCGCCGCGCCGAAGCGTCCCATCAGCCCGAGCGTGATCAGCACGGGGAACGTGAGCTCGCCGAACGCGCCCACGCAGGCGGCCACTTCGGGCGGCAGCAGCGGCACCTTGTACTCGTCGTGGAACAGCGCCAGCGTGGCGCCCCAGTCGGAGATCTTGACGATGCCCGAGCGGAAGAACACCGACGAGACGTAGAGCCGCAGCGCCAGCAGCGCCACGGGCTGCAGGCGATCGACGAGGCGGGTGACGACGAGGGCGCGCTGGACGAGGGTTCGGAGCATGGGGTTCTCAAAGGGTGAAGCCGCAGACCAGGCGGTCGCGGAGGGCGCGGCCGAGGAGGGCGCCGAGGTCGAAGTGGGGGTCTTGCTGGAGAGCGGCCTCGGCGGCGTCGCCCAGGGGGTGCCCAGCCTGCGAGGCGGCCACGAAGGCGGCCTCGCCGAGCGTGCAAGCGGCCACCGTGGCGACGAAGCCGTCGCGCGCGACGAGCGCCGTCTCGGCCAGCTCCCACGCCACGCTGAAGTCGCCGGCGTAACCCGGCTGGTGAAGGGTCCAGATGCGCACGATGGGCCGCGTGGACGTCACCACCGCGAGTCCCGGCGTCCACTGGAAGCGGATCGCCGGCTGCGCGTCAGGGTCGACCGTGGCGAGGCTCGCCGGATCCCAGCCGGGCGCGTCGGGCGCGCCGTAGGCCCGGTGCGCGGCCCATTCGAGGCGCGCCACGTCGGGCAGCCACGGCATGTCCTGCACGTGCTCGAAGCGCGCCAGGAAGGTGTCGAACGCGGCGCCGAATTCGTGCAGGTCGCCGCTGGTGGACGGCGTGGCGCGCTGGTACTCGCGGGCCAGGCCGTGGAAGAACTCGGGACCCACCACCTGGCGGATCACCGGATAGGCGGCGGACAGGGCCTTGTCGGCCGCGGCCACCATGTTGGCGCGATAGATCGCCACCCGGCGCTCGGCGTGGGCGGCGTCGCCCGCCAGCCAGGGCGCCAGCGCGGCCGTGCGGTCGCGGTCGCGCAACGCGGTGGCGAAGTCGCACTGCAGGTTCAGCAGAGTGTCAGGCACGGGCCACCTCGCGTTGCGCGATCTCGCTCGCCTGCGCCGCCTGCGACAACAGCACGTCGAGCGCGGGCAGGTCGGTGTCCCATTCGATGAGCGTCGGCTTCGGGCCGAAACGCTCGCAAGCGTGGGCGTAGAGGCCCCACACCGGATCGCAGACGACGCTGCCGTGCGTGTCCACCAGGCAGTCGTCGACCACGGCGTGCCCGGCGAGGTGGATCTCGCCGATGGCGTTGCCGTCCAGTTCCGCCAGGCGCTCGATCGGGTCGAAGCCGAAGTTGACGGCGTTGACGTAGAGGTTGTTGAGGTCCAGCAACAGGCCGCAACCGGTACGGCGCGCGAGCTCGGCCAGGAAGGCCGTCTCGCTCATGTCGTCGTCGCGGAACGCGACGTAGGACGACAGGTTCTCCACCAGGATGCGCCGCCCGAGCGTGGACTGCACGTGGTCGATGCGCGCCGCCAGCAGGGCCAGCGTCTCGCCCGTGTGCGGCAGCGGCAGCAGGTCGTTGAAGTGCACGCCGCTCACCGCACCCCAGCACAGGTGCTCGGACACCAGCGCCGGCTCGACTCGGTCGACCAGGCGCTTCAGCTTGGCCAGGTGCTCGTCGGCCAGGCGGTCGGCAGAGCCCAGCGACAGGCCCACGCCGTGCAGGCTGACGGGGTACGCGTCTCGGGCGCGCTCGAGGGCGTGCATGGAGGCGCCGCCCTCGACAAAGAAATTCTCGCTGTGGACCTCGAGGAAGGCCAGCGCCGGCCGTCGCTCGAAGACCTCGCGGTAGTGCGGTTGGCGAAGGCCGATGCCGGTGCCGGTGACCTGGGGTTCAGAAAATGCGGGGGTCATGGCGTGGCCTTCGTCATTGCGAGCGCGAAGATTACTTCTTCGGCGCCATCATCGAGCCGCCCATCTTGTCGCAGGTGCCCTTGTCGACGTACTTCCAGTCGCCATTGTCGTTGTCCTTGGTGGCGGTGCCTGCGCACGAATGCGAGCCCGTGGCGCTGGCGCAGTCGTTGGCGCCGGCCTTGGCAATGCCGAAGCACTTCTCCTTGGACGCATCGGCGGCCACCGGCGCGGCGTGGACGGCCGACAGGGCGCCGAATGCGAGGACGGAGGCGAGGGCGGAACGGATGAAGAGCTGGTTGTTCATGGTGATCTCCTGGAAGGTTGGTTGAAGCGCGCCGATGGGTGGCACTTCCGTCAGTCGACCGTCGGGCGAGTTCCTTACACGCCCCGCGCAAAGATTTGGCTCTTCGCCGATTTGCGGGGAGTGGGCGGTGGGCTGCGGATCTGTCGGAGCGTGGACCAGGAAGTCGTAGCGGGCGACGACCGCGCGGGCGAGCGGCGGCTGCGTCCCGCCGGGGCTGGCTTCGGGGCGGTCTCGGGCGCTGAGTTGGCTCCTCTGCGCCATGGTGTCGGGGGCGCGCGCCAGAACTCGCTGCGCGCCTGCGGCGCTACGCTCGAACAACCGTCTGCTCGTCGACGACAAGATGCAGGATCTCATCGTCGAGGGCGTCGACGTGGCGCTGCGCTTCGGCGCGATGGCCGATTCGTCGGCCGTCGCGCGCCGGCTGATGTCCACGCCGCGCGTGATCGCGGCGTCGCCGGCTTACCTGGGCCGCGCGGGCACGCCGCGCACGCCCGAAGACCTGGTCGCCCATCGCGCGGTCATCGGCGTCATCGGCTTCGGCTCGGGCTGGACGTTCTCGCGCGCAGGACACGACGACGTGACCGTGCGCATGGAGGGCCAGGTGTCGGCCAACCAGAACGAGGCCGCCGTCGCCGCCGCGTTGGCGGGGCTGGGCATCGTGGCCACCACGCGGGAAGGGTGCCGGGCCGAGCTGGAGGCGGGCACGCTGGTGGAGCTGCTGCCCGATTGGGATCGGGGAACGATGGACATTCACGCCGTGTTCGCCAGCGGACGCGCCGCCAAGCCCGCGGCCAAGGCGTTCGCGGAGTTCCTGGCCGAGGCCTTGAATCCGCCGCGCGGTGGTGTGCGTACGGCATGAAACCGCTTTCAAAACCGCGTTAACATGCCGGATCCGGACGACGGCGGGGCCACGCGCGGCTGCCGCGAGCCGGACGCCACTGCCCCCGGAGACCTCATGAATCCCGTCCTTCCCGCCGCCGTCGCCTGCGCGATCGGCCTGGCCCAGGCGTCCGCCATCGGCGCGACGCTGGAGATCCACACCACCGCGGCTGACAGTGCCGACCGCCTCGCGCTAACCGCCAGCGCGCCTTTCGAGCCCCGCAGGCAGCCGCCCGAAGGCGACGTCTCGGTGTTCGTCGACGCTGCCAAGACGTTCCAGACGATGCTGGGCATCGGCGGCGCGATCACCGACGCCAGCGCCGAGGTGTTTGCCAAGCTGTCGGCCAAGAACCAGGAGCGCCTGCTCCACGCCTACTACGACCCGAAGGACGGCATCGGCTACTCGCTGGCCCG
Source organism: Vitreoscilla sp. (assembly GCA_014378125.1). The sequence continues at coordinate 6,676 of JACMOG010000180.1, forward strand.
CACCACCATCCACAGCTCGGACTTCAGCAGCGCCAGCTACACCTACATCGCCGAAGGCGATGCCAGGCTCGACACCTTCTCGGTGGCGCACGACCGCGAGTTCCGCATCCCGCTGATCAAGCGCGCCATCGCCGCGGCGGGCGGCCACCTGATGCTCTACGCGAGCCCGTGGAGCGCGCCCGCGTTCATGAAGACGAACGCCAGCATGCTGCAGGGCGGCCAACTCAAGCCCGAGTTCGCCGACGCCTGGGCGCACTACTACACGCGCTTCATCCGGGCCTACGAACGGGAAGGTATCCCCATCTGGGGCATCACGGTGCAGAACGAGCCGATGGCCAGGCAGCGCTGGGAGTCGATGATCTTCAGCGCCGAGGAGGAGCGCGATTTCCTGAAGAACCACCTGGGACCGGTGATGGCCAGCGAAGGGCTGGGCGACCGCAAGATCATCGTGTGGGACCACAACCGCGACCTGATGACCCAGCGCGCCCACGTGATCTTCGACGACCCCGAGGCCTCGAAGTACGCCTGGGGCATGGGCTTCCACTGGTACGAGACCTGGGCCGGCGGCGCGCCGATGTTCGCCAACGTGGGCGTGGTGCATGCCGCGTATCCGGACAAGCACCTGCTGCTCACCGAGGCCACCGTCGAAGGCTTCGACCCGGCGCGCCTGCAGTCGTTCGCCAACGCCGAGCGCTACGGCACGGCCATCATCAACGACTTCAACAACGGCGCCGAGGGCTGGACCGACTGGAACATCCTGCTGGACGAGCACGGCGGCCCGAACCACGTGGGCAACTTCTGCTTCGCCCCCGTGCACGCCGACAGCCGCACCGGCGAACTCACGTTCACGCCCGCCTTCTGGTACCTGGGCCACTTCTCCAGGTTCATCCGTCCGGGCGCGCACCGCGTGTCGGCGTCGAGCAGCCGCAGCAGCCTGCAGACCACCGCGTTCGCCAACCCCGACGGCACGCTGGCCACCGTGGTGATGAACGCCACCGACAATCCGGTGGACTACCGCTTCTTCCTGGGCAAGGACGAGGCGCGCGTGTCCATCCCGGCGCACGCCATCCAGACGCTGGTGATGCGCTGAAGCCACCGCGTCAGCCTGCGCTCAGGCTGCTACCCGGAACACGGTAGGCCGCCTCGGCGGCCGCGCGATCCGCGATGGCAAACTGACTCCATGACGACGCGGCCCGAAGCCGACGGGGGAGAAAAGACGTTCGAGCATC
>JACMOG010000181.1 GCA_014378125.1 Vitreoscilla sp.
GTGATGGTGCCGGTCTTGTCGAGCAGGAGCACGTCGACGTCGCCGGCGGCCTCCACGGCGCGTCCGGAGGTGGCGATCACGTTGGCCTGCATCATGCGGCTCATGCCGGCCACGCCGATGGCCGACAGCAGGCCCGCGATGGTGGTCGGGATCAGGCACACGAGCAGCGCGATCAGCACGGTCACCGTCACCGGCGCCCCGGCCTTGGCGGCCTCGACGCTGAACAGCGAGAACGGCATCAGCGTGACGGTGACGCCCAGGAACACGATGGTCAGCGCCACCAGCAGGATCGTCAGCGCGATCTCGTTGGGCGTCTTCTGGCGCTTCGCGCTCTCGACCATGGCGATCATGCGGTCGACGAAGGTCTCGCCCGGATTGGCGGTGACACGCACCACGATCCAGTCGGACAGCACACGCGTGCCGCCGGTCACGGCCGAGAAATCGCCGCCCGACTCCCGGATGACCGGGGCCGACTCGCCGGTGATCGCGCTCTCGTCGACCGAGGCGACGCCTTCGATGACCTCGCCATCGGCCGGCACCACGTCGCCGGCGATCACGTAGATCGCGTCGCCCTTGCGCAGATCCTGCGATTCGATCGGGATCCACTTGGCGGTGGAGACGGGCTCGGACAGCTTCTTGGCCCAGGTTTCCCTCTTGAGGCTGCGCAGCGAGGCCGCCTGCGCCTTGCTGCGGCCTTCGGCCAGGGCCTCGGCGAAGTTGGCGAACAGCACCGTGAACCACAGCCACAGCGCGATGGCCAGGATGAAGCCCGCGGACGCCTCGCCCTTGCCCGTGAGGGCCTGGACGAAGAGCAGGCTGGTGATGATGCTGCCGACATAGACGACGAACATCACCGGGTTGCGCCACTGGACGCGAGGATCCAGCTTGACGAACGAGTCCCGGATGGCCGGTTTCACCAGCTTGGGGTCGAACAGGGTAAACGTATTGCGAGTCATGTTTGAGCTCACTTCCAGAGCACGAGGTGCTCGATCACGGGTCCGAGCGCGAGCGCCGGGACATAGTTCAGCAGGCCGACCAAAAGCACCACGCCGATGAGCAGCGAGATGAACAGCGGGCCGTGCGTGGGCATGGTTCCTTCCGTCACCGCGATGCGCTTCTTCGCGGCCATCGAGCCGGCGATCGCCAGAACGGGCACGATCACGCCGAAACGTCCGAACCACATCGCGATGGCGAGCATCGTGTTGTAGAACGGCGTGTTCGCCGACAGCCCGCCGAAGGCGCTGCCGTTGTTGTTGGCCGCGGACGTGAAGGCGTACAGGATCTCGGAGTAGCCGTGGGCGCCGGGGTTGGCGATGCCGGCCTTGCCCGCGTCCGTCATGACCGCGATGGCCGTTCCGGCGAGGACCAGCAGCGGCGTGACGAGGATGGCGATCGACGTCATCTTCATCTCGTACGACTCGATCTTCTTGCCCAGGTATTCCGGCGTCCGCCCGATCATCAGCCCGGCGATGAACACAGCAAGGATGGCGAAGATCAACATGCCGTAGAGACCGGTTCCGACACCGCCGAACACCACTTCGCCGAGCTGCATGTTGACCAGCGGTACCATGCCGCCGAGCGGGGTGAAGGAGTCGTGCCAGGCGTTGACGGCGCCGCATGACGCGTCGGTGGTGATGGTCGCAAACAGCCCGGAGCCCGCGATGCCGAACCGGGTCTCCTTGCCTTCCATGTTGCCCCCGGACTGGCTGGCGGTCATGGACTGGTCGACGCCGAGCGCCGCGAACTGCGGATTGCCCTGCTGTTCGAACGTCATCGCGCCGATCGCGCCGACCGCGAACAACACGAACATGGCGATGTAGACGGTCCAGCCCTGTCGCTTGTCGGAGACCATGCGCCCGAACGTGAAGCACAGGCCGGCCGGGATCAGGAAGATCAGCAGCATCTCGACGAAGTTCGTCAGCGGCGTCGGGTTCTCGTACGGGTGCGCCGAGTTGGCGTTGAAGAAGCCGCCGCCATTCGTGCCGAGCAGCTTGATGGCTTCCTGCGGGGCCACCGGGCCCATGGCGATCGTCTGGTGATCCGAAGACTTGTCTTCCATCACCGGCGCGCCCTTGGCGTCCTTCACCGGCTGCCCGCCGGTACCCAGCTTCGGCTCCTGCCACTTGTTGACCTCGACCGTCTGCACGTCCTTGTAGGCGTCGAAGTTCTGCACGACCCCTTGCTGGACGAAGAACACGGCGAAGACGAACGAGAGCGGCAACAGGATCCACAGCGTCACGCGGGTCAGGTCGACCCAGGCGTTGCCGATGCCCTTGATCGAGTGGCGAGCGAAGCCGCGGATCAGCGCGATGACGACGACGATGCCTGTGGCGGCCGAGAAGAAGTTCTGCACCGCCAGCGCCAGCATCTGCGTGAGATAGCTCATCGCCTGCTCGCCGCTGTAGCCCTGCCAGTTCGTGTTGGTCACGAAGCTGATGGCCGTGTTGAACGACGAATCGGGCGAGAGGTTGGCCATCGCCTGCGGATTGAGCGGCAGCCAGAACTGCAGGCGCTGCATCGCGTAGACGACGAGCACGCCCAGGCCGTTGAACAGCAGGATGGCCAGCGCGTATTGCAGCCAGCCCATGTCCATGTCGGCCTTGATGCCGCAAAGGCGGTACAGGCCGCCCTCGATCCGGCCCGCCAGCTTGAATCTGCCCTCCATCACGTTGGCGATGTAGCGCCCCGTGGGAATGGCCAGCAGCAGCAGCACGAGGCTGTAGGCCACCAGCAGGGTCCATGAATGGCCGGTCACGAGAATTTCTCCGGTTGAAGCAATGCGATCACCAGGTAGACCAGCAGGCCCACCGAGACGACGCCACCGAGCACTAGGAGCCAAGTCATTTGGTTCCTCCGACAAGCAACGCGCAGCCGCGGGCCATTCCGGCGATCAAGAGCCAGAACACCACCGCGAGCACGACATAAACGACATCCATGAGACGCCCTCCTGAAAACGATTCATGGATCGTAGAAATTCGCTCGTCAAGATGTTGGTAAATTGCCCGCCGTGCGCATAAAGATCTCGTAACGACGGGTGCGTGCAGGCGACAGTTCAGGCCCGCTACAGACAGGCGTGAATTTGGCGCACGGCGCCCCTCGATGGTGCGGATTGACAGGAAATCAACAGGTTTCTGACAAGAATGTCAGTAAGCTGGTGCGAAGAAAAACCCCATCGCTTCGCCATGAACCCCGCCAACGCTCCCTTGACCATCGTCCACGTCGTCTTCTCGTCTCGCATTGCCGGCGGTGAGCGCCACTGCGTCGATCTCGCACTCGCGCAAGCGGCTGCCGGCCACGACGTGCATGTCGTCGGAATGCGGGGTTCCGCGGTCAAGGAGGCGCTGGGCGGCGCCGTTCCATTCCACGGGCTGCGGATGCCGCTGGCGCGCGGCTTGCGCGTCGACCGACTCGCAC
>JACMOG010000182.1 GCA_014378125.1 Vitreoscilla sp.
CACGCCGGCCTTGCGCGCCAGCCACGCCAGCGTGCCGTGCGACGTGAGGTAGTGCGCGTTGATCCAGTCGGCGTCCACGCCGCGCAGCCAGCGCACCAGCCGCGGCAGCGTCTTGAGCAGCGCCGCGTTGCCGCCCGAAAACTTCGTGGCGTGGCCCAGCACCAGCGTGCGCTCGGGCGCGACCAGCGCGGCCAGGGCCGGGTCCAGGCCGCGGCTGGAGGCCACGAGCAGCTCCACGCGCGGCGCGTGCGCCCGCGCCCACTTCAGCAGGTGCGGGCTCTCGCCGTCGCCGAGCAGCACGACGCGCAGCGGACGCGGCATCACGCTCACTTCGGCCCTTCGCCGTCGACGGGTTGCGACGCGTTGGCCCAGGCGTCGTACAGCACCTGCAGCTCGGGAAAGCGCACCAGCGCGCGCTCGTCGGCGCGCCGGCTGTCGCCCACCACGCGCGCGGGCCGGCCCTCCAGGATCGCGAAATCGGGATACGTGCCGCGCACGAAGCTGCCCGCGCACACGAGCGTGCCGCGGCCGATGCGCGTGTTGGCCTCGATGAGGCTGTGCGGGCCGACGAAGCTGTAGGCGCCGATGTGGATCGGCCCCGAGATCCAGCCCGGCCGCTCGCTGCCCAGCGGCGTGGGCCACGTGGTGTAGGCCGGCCCCAGCAGGCGTTGCGAGCGGTGCGAGCTGTGCGTGTCGATGGCGCTGTGGCTGGTGATCTGCACGCCTTCCTCGAGGGTGATGCCGCCGCTCGCCTCGATGAAGTTGAACGCGCCGATGAACACGTTGTCGCCGAGCACCAGCTTGTCCTCGTGCTCGATGACGCTGGCGCTCGAGATGCGCGTGTGCGGCAGCAGCCGGCCGCGCTGCTCCTCGCCGAACACCGGCTGCCAGATCCAGCGCCGCAGCCATTTCCGGCGCAGGCGATTGAGTGTCGTGCGCATCGTCATGCGGGGTCCTTCACGGTGATCTGACCTGTCAGGGGCCACGTGGCCAGGCGCAGGAAGTAGTAGCCGAAGTACAGCGTCATCGCGATCGACACGCCCCAACCCGCGCCGGGCAGGCCGCCCAGTTTCAGGCCGGCGGCCAGGGCCGCCACGAACGCCACCTGGCCCACCAGCGCCAGCCGCAGCGCCCAGGCCTGCGCGCCCCACGCCAGCGTGACCACGGCCAGCGGCGCGGCCACGAAGTGCACGCCGATGTACAGGCCCAGCGTGCGCGCGAGCTCGCCGGCGCCGCGCCACGCGGGGCCGAACAGCGCCTCGAACGCCCACGGCGCGAAGGCCCACAGCAGCAGCACCAGCGGCGCGGCGATGGCGGCCAGGCCGGCCATCACGCGGCGCACGGCCGCGCGGCCCTCGCGCGTGACGCGCAGCGGCGCGTGCGCGTCGGCGGCGTGGTCGACGGCCGCGCCGTGCGCCGCCAGTTGCGGATACAGCGCCTGCGACACGGCGCCGCCCACCAGCGTGGCGGGTGCCTTCAGGTAGCGCAGCGACAGGCCCCAGAAGCCGGCCGCCACGGGGCCCTGCCACGCGGCGATCATCGCGATGGAAACCGTGTCCTGCAGCGCGCCCATGAAGGCGTGCGGCGTGTTGAGCAGCGGGAAGTCCTTGAAGCGTCGCGCGAGCGTGCGCCAGCGGGGTGGATCCTGCGACTTCGCGCAGGATCACAAGCCGTTGTCAGGATCCACGTCCCGCAATGGCAGCCGCAGCACCGC
>JACMOG010000183.1 GCA_014378125.1 Vitreoscilla sp.
AGTGGTCGCACCCGGTCTTCCAGGCCAAGCCCGTCGGCCTGCGCTACTACGTGCAGCTGTTTTCCGGTTACGGCGAGACGATGCTGGACTACAACCACTTCCAGAGCAGCGTCGGGCTGGGCTTCACGCTGTTCCAGCTATGAACGTGTAGACCGACCGGCTGCAATAGGTCTCGCCCGGCCGCAGCACGGTGCTCGGCCAGTCCGGATGGTGTGGCGAATCGGGGCTGTGCTGCGGCTCCAGGCAGACCGCGGCGCCGCGCCCGTAGGTCTCGCCGCCGTGGCCCGTCAGCGTGCCGTCGAGGAAGTTGCCGGAGTAGAACTGCAGCGCCGGCTCGGTGGTGTGCAACGTCATCGCGCGGCCCGACGCCGGATCCTGCAGCGTCGCGGCCAGCCGCAGCGTGCCGCGAGCCTCGTCGTCCAGGAGCCAGTTGTGGTCGTAGCCGCCGGCCAGCTTCAGTTGAGGGTGCGCGTCGTCCATGCGCGTGCGGATCCGCTCGGGCTCGCGGAAGTCGAACGGCGTGCCCTCCACGCTCGCCACGCCGGTGGGGATCAGGTTCGCGTCGATAGTGTTGAAGCGGCCGGCGGGCACGGTGAGCATGTGATCCAGCGCGCTGCCATGGCCGGAGAGGTTGAAGTAGTCGTGGTGGCTCAGGTTGACCGCCGTCGGCTTGTCGGTGGTGGCCTCGTAGTCGACGCGCCACGTGAGGCCGTCGGCCAGCGAGTACGTGACGAGCGCCTCGACGCGTCCCGGAAAGCCTTCTTCCCCGTCGGCGCTCACGTAGCGCAGCGTGACGGACGGGCCGCCGCGTTCCTCGTCGTGTTCGCGCGTGGACGCGACCTCCCACAGGCGCTTGCCGAACCCGTCGGTGCCGCCATGCAGGCAGTTGGTGCCGTCGTTGCGCGAGAGCGCGTGCACGTGTCCGTCGACCGGCAGCTCGCCCTGCGCGATGCGGTTGGCGTAGCGGCCCACGATGACCCCGAAGTGCGGGTTGCGGTGCACGTAGTCGTCGAGATTGTCGAAGCCGCGCACCACGTTGGCGGAGACGCCGTCGCGATCGGGCACCCACAGCATCGTGACGATGCCGCCCAACGTGATCAGGCTCAGCACCAGGCCGCCGTGCGAAAGAGTGATCTCCTCCACGAGGCGGCCGTCGGGCAGGTGGCCGTAGGGGCTGCGGTGCAGCGCGACGGCGGGATGGGTGGGCGAGGTCATGTGAAGCTCCGGCTTTGAAGGGCGGACACGGGATGGGCGGCGGCTTCCGCCTGCACGCGGCGAGCGTGCTTGAGCCAGCGGCCGCCCCGCCAGCGTTGCAGCATGAACAGGCCGCGCAGCCACTCGTCGAGGATCATGGCCACCCACACGCCCACCAGGCCGAAGCCCAGCACCGTGCCCAGCAGCCACGAGCCCAGCAGCATGATTCCCCACTGCGAGATGAGCCCGGCGATCAGCGGAAAGCGGCTGTCGCCGCTGGCGCGCAGCGCGTTGATGATGATCAGGTTGAAGCTGCGTCCCGGCTCCAGCAGCAGGCCCAGCAGAATCAGCGTGCGACCGAGCGACACGATCTGCGGGTCGTTGGTGAACAGGCGCAGCGCCCACGGACCGACCACGGCGAAGACGAGCGCCACGCCCACGGTGACGATCAACCCGAGCCGCATGTTGGCCAGGCAGCGCACGCGCGCCTCCTCGAACCGGCCGGCGCCGACGAGGCGGCCGACGATGATCTCGTTGCCGATGCCGATGGACAGGCACGCGAGCATCTCGATCTGCGCGATCTGCATCGTGTAGGCCTGCGTGGCCAGCATGCGTTCGCCCATGCGGGCGGTGAGCGCCGTGATGATCATGAACGACGCGAACCAGCTCATGTTCTCCAGCACCGCGGGAAAGCCCAGCGACAGCAGGCGGCGCAGGTCGATCAGGCGGATCCTGACGAGATCGCTCGGGCGCAGGCGCAGGCCGATGTGCCGGTTCACCAGCACCCACAGCGCCACGCAGGCGAGCAGCCGGCTGGTGACCGCGGCGATCGCGATGCCGGTGACGCCCAGCTCGGGCAGTCCGCCGAGACCGAAGATCAGCAGCGCGCTGAGCCCCGCGTTGACCACGTTCTGCGCCAGGATCACGAACATCACCTCGCGCGTGTTGCCATGCGCGCGCAGCACCGCGCACAGCGCGAAGTTCATCGACTCGAGGAACAGCGTGCCGCCGATCCAGTGCAGGTACGGCACCGCGTACACCATCAGCGGCGGGGTGAGCTGGGCCCAGTGCAGCAGCGTGGGCGCGCTCACCGCCAGCAGCACGCTGAACAGCGCGCCCAGCCACAGGTTGGTGGCCACCGCGCCGCGCGCCAGGCGACGCGCGCCGCTGCGGTCGTTCAACCCCAGGTGATGGGTGGTGGCGATCGACGCGCCCACTGCCAGCACGTTGAAGCCGATCAGGAACATGATCAGGATCTGGCTGGCGCTGCCCAGCGCGGCCACCGCGTTGTCGCCGATGCGGCTGGCCATCAGCGTGGACACCACGCTGGTGAGCATGTGCAGCGACTGCTCGGCGAAGATCGGCCACGCCAGCCTCAGCAGGCCGGGCGACGGGTCGTCGGCCGCGCCGGCGCCGGGCAGCAGGGTGTCTGTGGACATGGGGCGTCAGCTTAGCGGCGATTGGTTACGAGCGATTACGGCGGAGTTGCGCGTCTTGCGCTGATGCTGAATATAGTCATACTATATGCTGAGGCGTCTGGTGCGCCATCCACATCGACAAGAGAGCCGAGACATGACTTCGACCCGTCCCGCCCCGCGTTTTCGCGGCGTCTTCCCCGTGGTGCCGACGATCTTCGACGAGGCCGGCGCGCTCGACCTCGCCGGCCAGAAGCGCTGCGTCGACTTCATGATCGACGCGGGCTCCAACGGCCTGTGCATCCTCGCCAACTTCTCCGAGCAGTTCATGCTGGGCGACGACGAGCGCGAGACGCTCACGCGGACGATCCTCGAGCACGTGGCCGGGCGCGTGCCGGTGATCGTCACCACCACGCATTTCTCCACCGACCTCTGCCTGGCCCGCGGCCAGCGCGCGCGGGCGCAGGGCGCGGCCATGGTGATGGTGATGCCGCCGTACCACGGCGCCACGCTGCGCCTGGGCGAGAAGCAGATCCATCACTTCTTCGGGCGCCTGAGCGACGGCCTGAAGATTCCCATCATGATCCAGGACGCGCCGATGGCCGGCACGCCGCTGCCCGCCACGTTCCTCGCGCGCATGGCGCACGACTTCGAGCAGGTGCGCTACTTCAAGATCGAGACCGCCGGCGCCGCCAGCAAGCTGCGCGAGCTGATCGAGATCGGCGGCGACGCCATCGAGGGCCCGTGGGACGGCGAGGAGGCCATCACGCTGCTGGCCGACCTCGACGCCGGCGCCACCGGCGCGATGACCGGCGGCGCGTATCCCGACGGCATCCGCACCATCGTCGCCGCGTTCGCCCCCGGCCGCCGCGGCGGGGCCGGCGGGGGCTACGGCCGGTGGGTGGCGGTGGTCAA
>JACMOG010000184.1 GCA_014378125.1 Vitreoscilla sp.
AGTTCGACAGCCCCGAGGAATACGCGGGCAACCTCACGGCGTGCAAGGGCGAGATCCCGAAGCTGCTGGCCGTCGCGCGCAAGTAGCGGACTCAGGGTGAACCACGACGCGCCGGCCGCTGGCGCGTTGATATTCTCTCGCCGGTCACCGAAGACGCGACCGTCTGCAATCCGCGGGCGAGACGCTCCCCACTTGCCCTTGCCGGCCTGGACCCTGGCCACGTTGCCCGACGACCCGGTGGCGTTCCACGGACTGGTCAACATGGACAGCGCCGGGCTGGGCTCGCAGACGATGCTGTACCCGATGGCCGGCCTGGGCATCATCGGCCTGCTGGCGGGCATCGCGGCCCATGCAGCCGTCATCGGCGGCGTGCGCTCAAGCCAGGAATCGAAGCTGCAGCTCGCCGCCGACAAGGTGGTGGAGCCGTACCACGACGCGCTCGCGCGCTTCCACGCGCGCGACCTCGAGCAGCGCGCGCTGGCGCTCACCCCGTCGTCCGGCGTGGCGCACCTGCGCGACGCCAAGGACACGCCCGCCGACGAGGCCTTCGTGCTGGCGGTGCCCGAGTTCGCGATGACGGCCGACTCCGCCGCGCTGGTGCTGGACGAGACCATCGTCGTGCGACCCTCGGCCGCGTCGGACAAGGGCGTGCAGCAGGTGGTGCGCGTGATCTCGGCGCCGCGGGTGGAGGACAGTCCGCGCGATGCGTGGAGCGCCGACGACGGCGCCGCGCTGAAGGTCACGGCCGCCGCCCTGATGGCCGAATCGCTCGACGTGGCGCTGCGCCAGTCGCGCCATCCCGCCGACGCCAAGCTGGTGTTCCGCATGCTGCGCTACCGCTTCGGCGACGACGAGCGGATGGAGCGCGCGCAGCTGCTCGAGGAGACCTGCGACTTCCTGGTGATGCGCACGTTGCGCGGCGCGCTGCTGGTGACGCCGCACAAGGCCGACGCGGTGCTGCCGGCCGGCTGCCCGCCCGCGCCGGTGGTGGCCGAGCGCAAGGCGGCGGCGGCACCGGTGCCCGCGTCGGCGGCGTCGAGTTAGCGTCGTTCCATGCGAAGTCGCGGAATCCACCCCGTACGCAGTCGTGGATCCTGCGACTTCGCGCAGGATGACAAGACTCAGTCCGCCGACTTCAGGATCGCCAACCCCTTGAGGTATTCGCCTTCGGGGAAGAACAACGTGGTCGGGTGATCGGGCGCGCCTTCCAGGCGCTGCAGCAACGCGCCGTCCACCTCGGCGTCCATCGCGGCGCCGGCCACGATCTTGTGGAACAGGTCGGCGCTGATGCCGCCCGAGCACGAGAACGTGAGCAGCAGGCCGCCCGGCTTCAGCAGCTTCAGGGCCAGCCGGTTGATGTCCTTGTAGGCGCGCGAGGCCTTGTCGGCGTGCGCGGCGGTGGGGGCGAACTTGGGCGGGTCGAGCACGATGGCGTCGAAGCGCTCGTCGGTCTTCAGCAGCTCGCGCAGCAACGCGTTCACGTCCGCGTCGCGCACCTCGTGGTGCTTCGGGTTGAAGCCGTTGAGCTTCACGTGCTCGGTGGCCAGCGCCAGCGCGGGGGCCGACGAGTCGACGCTGATCACGCGGTTGGCGCCGCCGGCCAGGGCGGCCACGGAGAATCCGCCGGTGTAGCTGAAGCAGTTCAGCACCGACTTGCAGCCGTACTGCTTGACCAGCTGCGCGAAGCGTGCGCGGTTCTCGCGCTGGTCGAGGTAGTAGCCGGTCTTGTGGCCGTCGGCCACGTCCACCCGCAGCTTCCAGCCGTTCTCGTGGATGGTGACGATGGAGTCGGCGGGATTGTCGGAGCCGCCGCGCATCCAGGCGCGTATCGAGGGCAGGCCCTCCAGCGCGCGCACGCTGGCGTCGCTGCGCTCGTACAGGCGCGTGCAGCCGGTGGGGCGCAGCAGGTTGTCGGCGATGGTCGTCTTCCAGCGCTCGGCGCCGGACGACAGGAACTGCACCGACAGGATGTCGCCGTACTGGTCGACCACCAGGCCCGGCAGGCCGTCGGCCTCGCCGTGCACCAGGCGCACGCCGTCGCTGCCCACGGCCATGCGGGCGCGCAGGTCGATCGCCGTCTCCAGCCGGCGCTCGAAGAACGCCTCGTCGATGCGCTCGGAGGCCTGGAAGCTCCAGGCCCGCACGCGGATCTGCGACTCGGGGCTGTACGCGCCCCACGCCAGGAACGTGCCGTCGTGGCTCTCCACGCGCACGGTCTCGCCGCTGTCGCCCTTGCCCTTCTCGATGCTGCCCTGGAACACCCACGGGTGCCTCCGCAACAACGAACGTTCCTTGCCTTCGCGCAGCTTGATGATCTTCATGGCCCGATTGTCCCCTGAGCCGCTGTTTTGATCACTTCAGCCTGAAATAGTCCTAAGTCGGCCCTTGCAAGGCCGAAGTCGGAGTCCTACATTCCGGCTGTCGACCCGCAGAGGTCGCGTGGATAAAACGGAGACAAACGACGATGAGCCGCTGGGCTTCACTGTCCGCCAATGAGCTGAGCGTGCTCGAGGGCGTGTTCTGGCTGCACGGGCCCTCGCGCGACGCGCTGTCGCAGCGGCTCGCGTTCTCGCGCACGCATGTCAACGCGGTGATCGCCGGGCTGCTGGAGCAGGGCTGGCTCGACCGTTCGGGGCAACGCGAGTCCTCCGGCGGCCGTCGCGCCGAGACCTTGTGCCTGCATCCGGCCCTGGGCGTGCTGCTGTGCGCCGACCTGGGCGCCACCAGCATCGAGGTGGCCGTGCTGTCGCTCGACCTGCAGGTGATGGCGCGCCACGGCGGGCCCATCGACGTGCGCATGGGGCCCGGCCTCGTGCTGTCGCGCATCCGCGCGCTGATGCGCGAGGTGCTGCACAGCTGCAAGCTCACGCAGCGCGACGTGCTGGCCATCGGCATGGGCGTGCCCGGCCCGGTCGACTTCACCACCGGCCAGTTGGTGGAGCCGCCGCTGATGCCGCAATGGGACAGCTTCTCCATCCGCGACGACCTGCGCGCCGAATACGACGCCCCGGTCTGGGTGGACAACGACGTCAACCTGATGGCGCTGGCCGAGCTGTGGCGCTTGAAGCGCGAGCTGGCCAACTTCCTGGTGGTGAAGGTGGGCACGGGCATCGGCTGCGGCGTGGTGTGCCACGGCGAGGTCTACCGCGGCGCCAACGGCTCGGCCGGCGACGTGGGCCACATCTGCGTCGACCCCGCCGGGCCGCGCTGCCACTGCGGCAACGTGGGCTGCGTGGAGACGATGGCGGGCGGCCCGGCCATCGCGCGCGAGGCCACGGCCGCCGCGCAGGATGGCCGCAGCCCGCTGCTGGCCGAGCGCCTGGCCGCCGCCGGCGCGCTCACGCCCGAGGACGTGGGCAACGCGAGCCGCGCCGGCGACGCCGCGGCCAACCGCATCGTGCAGGGCGCGGGCATGGCCATCGGCCAGATGCTGGCGTCGGTGGTGAACTTCTTCAACCCGTCGCACGTGTTCGTGGGCGGCGGGCTCACCCGTATCGGTCCGCTGTTCCTCGCGTCGCTGCGCCAGTGCGTCTATCAACGCTCGCTGGCGCTCTCCACGCGGCATCTGGAGGTGGGCTACACGCCGCTGGGCGACCAGGCCGGACTCATCGGCGCGGGCGTTCTGGCGTTGCAGGAGATCCTGCGCGGGCGCGGCAAGGTGGTGGCGGCATGAGCGCGTCCGCACGGTCGGTATCGGTGTCGTTCGACGGCGTGGTCAAGGCCTTCGGGCCGGTGCGCGTGCTGCACGGCGTGAGCTTCGACCTGGCGCCGGGCCGCGTGGTGGGCCTGCTGGGCGAGAACGGCGCGGGCAAGAGCACGCTGATGAAGATCCTGTCGGGCTACGAGTCGGCGACGGCCGGGCAGGTGACGGTGGACGGCGCGCCCGTGCGCTTCGACGGCCCGCGCGCGGCCGAGTCGCGCGGCATCGTGATGATCCACCAGGAGTTCGCGCTGGCCGAGGACCTCAGCATCGCGCAGAACGTGTTCCTGGGCCACGAGATCACGCGCTACGGCTGGCTCGACGACCGCGCGATGCGCGCCGACACGGCGCGCGTGCTGAAGATGGTGGGCCTGGACGCGTCGCCCGACACGTCCGTGCGCGACCTGATCGTGGCCGAGAAGCAGCTGGTGGAGATCGCCCGCGCGGTGCAGCGCGACGCGCGCGTGCTGGTGATGGACGAGCCCCCCGCCACGCCCACGCCCGGCGAGACGGAGCGCCTGTTCGCGTTGATCGCGCAGCTGCGCGCCGACGGCGTGACGGTGGTCTACATCTCGCACAAGCTCGACGAGATCGAGCGCATCACCGACGAGGTGGTGGTGATGCGCGACGGCCGCTTCGTGGCGCGCGAGCCGACGGCGTCGCTGTCGCGCCGCCAGATGGCCAACCTGATGGTGGGCCGCGAGTTGAGCGACCTCTATCCGGCCAAGGACCCGCAGCCGCAGGTTCCGCCGCTGCTGCGCGTGCGCGGCCTCACGGTGCCGGGCTGGGCGCGCGACGTGTCGTTCGACGTCGCCCCCGGCGAGATCCTGGGCTTCGCCGGCCTGGTGGGCGCCGGCCGCACCGAGATGTTCGAGGGCCTGATGGGCCTGCGTCCACACAGCGTCGACACGCTGGAGCTCGACGGCCGGCCGCTGCGCATCCGCAATCCGCGCGAGGCCGCGCGCCAGGGCCTCGCCTACCTCAGCGAAGACCGCAAGGGCAAGGGCCTGCACGTGCACCTGCACCTGGCCGAGAACCTCACGCTGATGGCGCTGCGGCGCTACGCCTCGCCGTGGCGGCATCCGGCGGCCGAGCGCGCGGCGCTGAAGGCGGCGATCGACGAGTTCGGCATCCGCACCGGCGCGCTCGACATCCCGGCGTCGTCGCTGTCGGGCGGCACCCAGCAGAAGCTGGCGCTGGCCAAGGTGCTGCATCCTGACCCGCGCGTGGTGATCCTCGACGAGCCCACGCGCGGCGTCGACGTGGGCGCCAAGCGCGACATCTATTTCCTGGTCCAGCGGCTGGCGCGCTCCGGCAAGGCCGTGATCGTCATCTCGTCGGAGCTGATCGAGCTGATCGGCATCTGCCATCGCATCGTGGTGATGCGCGCCGGCACGCAGCAGGTGACGCTGGCCGCGGAACAACTCACCGAGGGGGCCCTCATTGCCCACGCCACCGGAATCCACTGAAATGTCCGCAGGCGCGAGCGCCGGCGCCCGCGCGCGTCACGCCTGGGCGCGGCTGCACGGGCTCGGGCCCGTGGTGGGGCTCGTCGTGCTGTGCCTCGCGGGCTTCGCGCTGAACCACGACTTCGCCACCCTCGACAACGCGATGAACGTGCTCACGCGCACCGCCTTCATCGGCATCATCGCGGTGGGCATGTGCTTCGTCATCGTGAGCGGCGGCATCGACCTGTCGGTGGGCTCGATGGCCGCGCTCATCGCCGGCGGCGTCATCCTGCTGATGAACTGGCTGGGCGCGCGCCACGTGTCGCCCACGCTGGCCGTGGCCGCGGGCGCGGTCTTCGCGGTGGTGCTGGGCGCGCTGTTCGGGCTGGCGCACGGGCTGCTGATCACGCGGGGGCGCATCGAGCCCTTCATCGTGACGCTGGGCACGCTGGGCATCTTCCGGGCGACGCTCACGTGGCTGTCGGACGGCGGCGCCATCACGCTCGACAACGACCTGGCCGACGCCTACGCGCCGGTGTATTACGCGGCGTTCCTGGGCATCCCCGTGCCGGTCTGGGTGTTCCTGCTGGTGGCCGTGATCGGCGCGGCCATCCTCAACCGCACGGCCTACGGCCGCTACGTGCAGGCGGTCGGCTCCAACGAGCAGGTGGCGCGCTACGCCGCGGTCGACGTCGACTTCACCAAGATGATCACCTACGTGCTGCTGGGCGCCTGCGTGGGCATCGCCACGCTGCTGTACGTGCCGCGACTGGGCTCCGCCTCGCCCACCACCGGGCTGCTGTGGGAGCTCGAGGCGATCGCGTCGGTGATCGTGGGCGGCACCGCGCTGAAGGGCGGCTCGGGCAGCATTGTCGGCACGGTGGTGGGCGCGATCCTGCTGTCCGTCATCAGCAACATCCTCAACCTCACCAGCATCATCAGCGTGTACCTGAACGCGGCGGTGCAGGGCGGCGTGATCATCGTCGTGGCGTTCATGCAGCGCCGCAGGCGGTAGGCCCCAGGTTTTCCAGCGCGGTCATCGAGCCGCCTTTTCCGTTCCATCCACAACGACAGGAGACAACATGAAACCGATCCAACGCAGACTTGTCCTCGCGCTCGGCGCCGCCGGCCTCGCGCTGACCACGCCTTTCGCGGCGTTCGCGCAGACCAAGGTGAACCTCGGCGTGGCCATCCCGTCGGCCGACCACGGCTTCACCGGCGGCATCGTCTGGTGGGCCAACGAGGCCAAGAAGGAACTGGAGAAGAAGTATCCCGACCTGAAGGTGACGGTGAAGACGTCGAAGGACGCCGGCGAGCAGGCCAACCAGCTGCAGGACCTGGTGACGGCCAACAAGATCAACGCGCTGGTGATCTTCCCGCACGAGTCGGCGGCGCTCACCAAGCCCGTGCAGCAGGTGCATTCCAAAGGCGTGTACGTGACGGTGGTCGACCGCGGCCTCACCGACGAGACCGCGCAGGATGCCTACGTGGCCGGCGACAACACCGCGTTCGGCCGCGTGCCGGCCGAGTACCTGGTCAAGGCGCTGGGCGGCAAGGGCGACATCGTGGCGATGCGCGGCATCGCCACCACGCTGGATACCGAGCGCATGGACGCGTTCACCAGCGTGCTGAAGGCCCACCCCGACATGCACCTGCTGGACGCCAAGTACGCCAACTGGAACCGCGACGACGCGTTCAAGACCATGCAGGACTTCCTCACGCGCTTCAAGCACATCGACGCCGTGTGGGCGGCCGACGACGACATGGCCGAGGGCGTGACCAAGGCCAGCGACCAGGCCAAGCGCACCGACATCAAGATCGTGTTCGGCGGCGCCGGCGCCAAGGGCATGATCAAGACGCTCAAGGACGGTACCGACCCGCGCAT
>JACMOG010000185.1 GCA_014378125.1 Vitreoscilla sp.
AGGCACACGTCCCCGGCGGCGTCCCATATCGGGTTGGCACCGGCGAAGAGGCCTGCGTGAAGGGCCCAACCGGCCGCGACCCCGGCGCGCTCATGATGCACCGTGCCGGTTCGATAGAACGATTCGTGCCGCATGGCATCGACCATGCCGTCGACGACCGAGGGGCTCGCGAGCGACTCGTGCGGACTGATGATTCCCGTGATTCCCGGCATGTCGATGTTGGTTCGCTGATTGAAATAGGCGGCGTAGGAGACTTCAGGACTCGGTGTCGGCGGGGGCACCCGCCTTGGCGGTGGCCGCCTGGGGCGGACGCGGCGCGGCATCCGTGCGGTGCAGCCATCCGTTGAGCCTGGCGCGCGTGTCGGCGAGCTTGACGATCCATGCCTCGGGCATGCGCTCCTTCAGCCCGCGATGCAGGTCGTGCTTCAGCGCCCACGCGCCCTTGGCGGTGAGGGGCACGTGGTAGCGCGGAACCTCCAGGCATTCGAACGCCTGGGCGACCTTGAATTCGTTCATGCCGCGGCGCCCCCACACGCCATAGTTGAGCAACGCACTGCTCCTCGCGGCGGCGCACTCCACCGACTTGGCGATCAGCGCATTCATGGGCGACATGTCGCGCGCCGACATCTTGGCCACGATGTTCATGATGATCGAGCTGCGATCGCCATGGGTGATCTTGGCAAAGCCGACAAGTTCGTCCTTGAACCACGCACCGATGAACTCGCTGCGTTCGAGGAACGTGGCGTGCTCGCGCTTGACGGTGTCGAAGTCCTTGCCATAGTGCCAATTGCGCTTGCCCTGGCGCAGTGGCGTCTCGTTGTAGATCTCCATGATGGACCGCACCAGGTCGTCGGAGAAATCGAGCATGCGTGTGTCGACGCCGGCCTTCCAGGCCTTGCGCAGGCGGTTGCGCGGCTTGAACTTGATCTGCTTGTCGAACCAGTGGGCGTAGGTGTCCAGCCGAAGCACCGCCATCTTGTCCCAGCTCATCCGATGCTCGAAGCGCGGCTTCGGATCGTGCAGGTCCTGCACGAAGGTGAAGACGTCGGCAACGCGGCGATGCTTCAGCTCCGCGATGAGTGTCGCCGGATCGGCCGCGCCCACGTAGTACTCGTCGTTGAGGTGGGCTGTCCTGAGCAGGCGTCCCGCCACCTTGATGTCGAGTCCGCCCGCGCTGATGATGTCTTTGGAGGCCATGCCGCTTCTCGTCGATTGTTCCGGTGTTCGCGGGGGCGATCACAAGGATGAATAGGTGCCGCGCTCGACGAGATCCAGCTGCTCGAGGAAGCGGTCGCTCATGAGGTATTCCCGCTCCTGGGGATTGGCCGGATGCGTCATGACTTCGACGGCGTGGTGCTTCGCCAGGTCGAGGACCTTGGCGAGTCGGTCTCCCTTGAGGCATTGCGACAGTGCGAAGAAGTAGTCAGTCAGCCGATATCGCCTTGAAAGAAGGCGGTCGGTGGCACCGCGGTAGGCCCGGTTGAGCCGACTCTTCTCCTCTGGCCAGAAAAAGAAGTTTCGGCGAACCTTTTCGCCCGCGGGAATGACGTCGCCCAGCAGCACGTTGCTGCACAGGTGCTTGTGATGATGGCCGTCCACATGCGACGGCGACTTTCCGTAAAGGCGATGGAACTCCTCCAGCTGCGCCGCATAGGTACCGGCGAAGTCGCGCCGCAGCGCCGGGTGGTACAACAGGAATGCGTACTTGCTGGAGTTGATGAAGCGGCAGACGCGTTCCTGTCGGTCCGCCAACATCGAGGCCTGCGGCGCAGCGGTGAATGGCTGCGAGAGGTTCAGATGGAGGCCGACGTCCAGGCCGTGTTCGAGCGCCAGCGCGGCCGCGCGCTCGGAGTCTTGCATGAAGACCATGGCGGTCACGGAGGTGATCCGTCTTGTCGCGTGGCAACGCAAGGCCGCGTCGGTCTCGCCGACCGTTCGGCCCCAGTCGTCGGCATTGACGATGATCACCGCCGTGGCCCCTCGAGGAGACTGTCAACCGCGACATGGCGGGGCCTTGGTCGCAAGGCGGAGCGCAGGCGGGCCAGCTGCTCCCGACGGTGGAAGTCGATGAGCTCGGCGGCGGCCGCACGCTCCGTGCGCGTGATCCACGCCCAGGTGTAGCCGGCCATCAGGCACGCGCCGCCCGCCAGCACGGGGCTGCACTTCATCTGGTAGGCGCTGCGAAACACCTGCCACAGCGGATGCCCGCCCAGCGCGTAGTCCTTCCTGCCCTGGCGGAAGCGTGCCGTGAGTTCGGAGTGCTGGGCGGTGCCGATCGCGCGATGGTGATGGCAGACCTGCTCGGTGAACGTGCGGGTGCGCCAACCGCGCATGCGCGCGCTCGTGACGGCCATCCAGTCGATGCCACCGCCCTTGAGGGGCTTGTAGCCGCCGATGTCCTCGAAACACGCTCGCCGGAACATCTGGCACGCACCCGACACGTGCTCGATGTTCGTGAATCGGTAGTCGTACTGATGATTGCCTTCGCGGAACGGCGTCCCGGCGACGCCCAGGCGCGCGTCCTCGGCGAATCGCTCGAGGAGGAATTCGAAGTAGTTCGCGTCGAACGTGATGTCGGCGTCGAGATTGCCGATCACGTCGTAGGCCAGGTCGCCGAGCGTCGCGTAGCCCGCGTTGAACGCATGCACCTTGCCGGCGAAGCTGCGCCCGGCGCGCTCCGGGGTCCGCACCAGGGTGATCCACGGGTGGCTGGCGGCGTAGCGCTGGACGATCTCGTCGGTGCCGTCGGTAGAACCGTCGCTGACGACGACATAGCGCTGCGGAAGGATCGCCTGTGCGACCACGGCCTTGATCGTCTCCTCGATCAGGCGGGCCTCGTTGCGGGCCGGCGTGATCACGACGTAGCGCCGCCCGGCAGGCGCCGGTTGCGACGTCGGTTCCTGCGATGGTCTGAGCTGGCATTCCACGATGGACTCTCCTTGATGCGGTGTCACTGGCTCGTGCCGGCATGGGCCCGACCGGCGTTGGCGCGGCGATGGCGCCAGGCGCGGCGCAGCGACTCGGCCAGGCCGACCAGCGCCTGGCTACTCGCCGGGCCGCTGGATTGATACGTGCCGAGGTAGTGGAGCTCGCGCCCGCTGCGGCCGCCGAGGCCGGCCTTGAACCGATAGGTTCCCGGGTTGGTGATCGGATTGATGCCGTGCAGGTTGTAGCTCGTGGCGCCGCCGTCCTTGAGCCAGGCGAGCGCGCGCCACTGGAGCAGGTACGACGCGTTGGTAGGCATGCCCGCGTCGCTCGTCGCGCAAGGAAGGTAGACGCCGTGGTCGCCGATCCGGCTGCCCACGGCGCCGGCCGCCAGCGCGCCGCGCGTCGATGCGAGGAACACGCGCATCTTGTGGCGCTCGGGCAACTCGCGCTGGATCGCCCGGAACTCCCGGATGTCCGATCCGGGCACGAATCCCTTTCGCGCATGCATCTGCGCGTGGATGCCGATGAAGCGCTCGAACAGGTCGACTCCCGTACCTTCTTCGACCACGAGGTCGTTCTTTTCCGCGCGATTGAGGCAGTTGCGCCATTTCTGGTCGAACCGCGCGCGCAGTTCCGGCAGCGAGTACTCGAGCGACATCAGCAAGGTGCGTTGTGGCGTCTCGACCCCCAGCCGATCGAAGCGGCCGGCACGGAGCAGGGGGTGGAAGGTGTCTCGTTCGTCGGTCAGGAAATAGGGCAGCATGCGCACCGTCAGGCCGCGCCGCACCGAGTATTCGTGGCGGATCGCCTCGAGGGCGGCCGACAGTACCGTCGGATCGGCATCGCGTCCGCGCAGGCGCCACATCGGGCCCCAGCGCACGTACGCCACGCCAAGCTTGACGAAGGGCACCTTGACGATCTTCACCTGGGCGGCCGCGACCGCCTCGCCGGCCCGGCGGACCACGATGCGGCTGGTGTCGCGCTCGCTGCGGCGCACCGACTCGTAGGCCCAGGCCTGATAGATGTTTGCGTCGGCGAAGCGATCGAGCAGGTCGTGCCAGCCGGCCTTGTCGACCGTGTCCACATCGGCGGTGAGTCCGCAGGGCAGCGTGAAGGATCGCGGGGCGTTCATCGCAGGGCTTCAGCCTTCGCTGGGCCGGTCGATCGGCTCGGAGGCGGCTTCCGAGCGCACGCGCGGGCGGGCGCCGAGTCCTCCGGCGTACGCCCGCAGGAGTTCCGGGATCGAGCTCTCCCACCCGATCTCGCGGGCCCGCGCGCGACCAAGCGCGCCGCGGCGCGCCATCTCGTCGGGGCGACCCAGCAGCCAGCAGACCTTGTCGGCGAAGTCGCGTTCGTCGTTGCAC
>JACMOG010000186.1 GCA_014378125.1 Vitreoscilla sp.
CCGGTGAGGGCCGGCATGATCATCTGCTCGACCTCGTAGCCGACGATGGTGGCCGGATCCTCGCCGCCCTTGGTGCGCGGCACCTTCATGATGAGCGGCGGCTCGTCGGCCACCGGCGCCGGGGGGCCGTCGGCGTCGACCCGGCTCACGCGCCACATGGAGCCCATCCCGCCCTGGTGCATCCGCTTTTCCAGCAGGAAGCCGTCGACGATGGCGCCCTTCTCGAGCGGCGGGGCCAGGCTGCCGACGTCGTGCCAGGACCCGTCGCGCCGCGAGCCGCCGCCACCGCCGGAATTGAACGCGCCGCTGGATCGCACCGTGCCGGAACGGACGGTGCGCGACGACGGCTTGACGGGTTGGTTGGGCACTAGATTCCCTCCGCGAGGCGCGCGGCGAGCCGCTCGGGCAGCCCGGCGGCGCGGATCTTGGCGGCGGCGCTCTCGTGGTCGTAGGGTACACGGTGATAGGTGATGCGCTGGGCCTTCGGCTCGAACATCGCGTAGCAGGCCGCGGGGTTGCCGTCGCGCGGCTGGCCGGCCGAGCCGGGGATCACCAGCCACTGGCGATAGCCCGGCAGCGGGATCGGCACCTCGGGCGTCGGCTTGAAATCGCCGGCCTTGCCGGTGGCGCCCAGGTGGTAGAGCGCCGGCTCGTGCACGTGGCCGCAGAAGGTGTAGTGGGCGGTGGTGGCGTGGATCGAGCGCACGGCGTCGGCGCGGCCCTGAACGTATTCCCACTGGCTGGGCGCGAACGCGTTGGCGTGCACGTAGAGGCGATCCTCGCGCTGCACCTGGAACGGCAGCGAGGCGAGGAAGTCGAGCTGGCCGGGGTCGAGCTGGGCCCGCGTCCAGTCGATGACCGTGCGCGCCTCGGTGCGCATCTGCGGGGTGCTGCCGATGACGGCGGCCTCGTCGTGGTTGCCGCAGACGGCGGCGGCGCCGGCCTCCACCAGCTCGCGTACCTGGTCGACCACCCACGCGGGGTCGGCGCCATACCCGACGAAATCGCCCAGGAATGCCCACTCCGTGGCGCCCTGGGCGCGCGCGTGGGCGAAGACGGCCTCGACGGCTTCCCGGTTGGCATGCAGGTCGGTCACGACCGCGATCTTGGTCATCTGTTCTTCAAGTGTCGTGAGGCCGTACGGCGGCAGATGGCCATTCTGGCAGCCATGTTGCCAGCACTCGCTGACAGCCTCCGTACGGGATTACGCATGCCCCACCCGGGACAGGGGCGGCGCAAAGCCCGCATTCGGTTACGCGTTGCCATGAGGTGCACCCCATTCACGGCGAGAATCCGGGGCAACGGATGCCACGGCGCATCCTCCATCTCCGGCCACCAGAGGATCCATGCCCCGACATCCGCACCTCCATCCGTTGGCAGCCGCGCTGGTCGCGGTGTTCTTCGCCGGCCTCGCGGCGCCGGCTTCCGCGGCCAGGTCGCCGGGGGTCGCCGGCGTCGTGCTGGCCGCCGATGGCAAGGTAGTGGCGCACGCCAAGGTGTGCATCGACCGCAACGGCAACGCGCGCTGCGACGCGAACGAGGCGGCGGTGTTCTCGGGGCCGGACGGCAAGTTCAAGCTGGCCGCCAGCGGCGTCGTCGTGGCCGAGGTGGGCAAGGGCGCGTCCGTCGTCGACGAGGCCGCGCATTCGAAGGTCGCCGTCACGCGCGCCTTCGTGCTGCGCGCGCCCGACAGTGGGATCACCGAGCCGCGTTCGGTGGGGCCGCTGTCCACCGAACTGCAGGCGATCGTCGACGCGCTGGGCCCCACGGGCACGCCGTTGATCGACGCCGAGCGCCAGCTGCGCACGCGCCTGGGCTTCGCCAACGACGACGTGCGGAGCACCGCCATCGGCACCGTCGATTTCCTGGCTGGCACCGATGCGGCGAAGCGCGCCACGCTCGTGGCCGAACAGGACGCCGTCATGGAGCGCCTGGCCAGCGCCGTGGCCGACCCCGGCCGCAGGGCCGCCCTTGCCGCCGCGCTGCCCAGCCGCCTCGCGCTCGAGCGCATTTCCAACGTCGTGGTGATCTACGCCGAGAACCGCAGCTTCAACAACCTGTTCACGGGCTTCCCCGGCGCCACGGGCCTGCCGGCGGTCGGCACGGGCAAGAAGCGCGCGCCCGGCTACGCGCCGCAGAAGGACCGCGACGGCAGCGTGCTGCCCAAGCTGCCGCCGGCCTGGGGCGGCCTCACCGCGGCCGGACAGCCGGTCACCGTCACGCAGGCGCAGACCACCAACGTGTGGCCCAACGCGCCGTTCCAGGTCGACTCGCCCACGCCCGCCTGGGGCACGCCGGCGCTGTCCAACGCGATCATCACGCGCGACCTGTACCACCGGTTCTACGAGAACCAGATGCAGATCGATGGCGGCCACAACGACAGGTTCGCCGCCTTCGGCGACTCCGGGGGCCTGGTGATGGGCTGGTTCGACGGCAGCCGCACGGCCCTGTGGAAGGTGGCGCGCGAATACACGCTGGCCGACCGCTTCTTCCAGGGCGCGTTCGGCGGCTCGTTCCTGAACCACCAGTACCTGGTGTGCGCCTGCACGCCGGCGTATCCCGACGCGGATACCAATCCGGCGCACCCGACCATCGCCGTCCTGCGCCAGGGCGCCGACGGCAGGTTCACGCCCGAGCTGCTGCAGGCCGACAACTCGCCGGCCTCCGCGCTGGCCGGTCCGCCGGTGTTCAAGAAGAGCGGCAACCTCACGCCGAAGGACTACCTCGGCGACGGCACCTTCCATGCCGTCAACACGATGCAGCCGCCGTACCAGCCCAGCTACAACCCGCCCACGCCCGACGACGCCGCGGGCCTGTACGCGACGCCGGCCGAGCCCAACACGCTGCCGCCGCAGACGCAGGCGACGGTGGGCGACCTGCTCACCGCCAAGGGCGTGGCCTGGACGTGGTACTCCGGCGGCTGGAACGCGGCGCTGGCGGATCGCACCAAGGTCTACGACGGCGAGTCGGGCAGCTTCCAGTCGCATCACCAGCCGTTCAACTACTACACCGCGTTCGATCCGAAGGCGCACGCGGCCGAGCGCGCCGCCCACCTCAAGGACGAGGACGACCTGGTGGTCGCGGCCGCGGCCGGCACGCTGCCGCCGGTGGCGTTCTACAAGCCGATCGGGCAGAACAGCGAGCATGCGGGCTACGCCAGCGTGGGCGAGGGCGACGCCCACATCGCCGAGCTGGTGGCCAAGCTGCGGGCCAGCCCGCAGTGGGCCCATATGCTGGTGGTGATCACCTACGACGAGAACGGCGGCCAGTGGGACGAGGTGGCCCCGCCCAAGGGCGACCTGGTCGGCCCCGGCACGCGCATCCCGGCGATCGTCATCTCGCCGTTCGCGCGCCGCGGCGCCGTCGACCACACGCCCTACGACACCGCCTCCATCCTGCGCTTCATCGCGCATCGGTGGTCGTTGCCGACGCTGCCGGGGATCCAGCTGCGCGACACCTCGCTGCAGGCGCACGGGCTGCCGCCGATGGGCGACCTCACGGCGGCGCTGGAACTGCGCGCGCACTGAGAAGCTGAGGCCATGAAGCGGCGCGTGCCGACGCGAACCCGCGCCGGCCTGGCGGCGTCGGGCCTGCTTGCCACGCTGGCGGTGGCTGCGGCCGCGTCGATCGAACCGGCGCCGCGCGTCTACGGCAGCCGCCCCGGCGTCGAGCAACTCACCGCGCTGGGCCGCGCCATGTTCAGCGATCCCGGCCTGTCGGCCAGCGGCCGGCTGGCGTGCGCGAGCTGCCACGATCCCGCGACGGCGTTCGGGCCCGATGCGCGCACGCCCAGCCCGTTTGCCGATGCCGACCCCGCGCATGCGGGCACGCGCGCCATCCCTTCGCTGCGCTACGCGCAGTTCGCCGGCCGCTTCACCGAGCACACGGTGGACGACGAGGAGACGCACGGCGCCGACGGCGGCCCCACCGGTGGCCTCACCTGGGATGGCCGCGCCGGCACGCCGCGCGAGCAGGCCCGCATCCCGCTGTTCGACGCGGGCGAGATGGGCAACGTCGACGAGGCGTCGCTCGCACGCCGCGTGGCCGCGGCGCCGTACGCCGCG
>JACMOG010000187.1 GCA_014378125.1 Vitreoscilla sp.
CGGCCACCACGGGGTTGCCGACGATGTCCTTGCCCAGCGCGATGGTGAGCATCGAGCTGGCCTCGTTGTAGACGTTGGAGCCCAGGATCTCGGACAGCTTGATCATCTGGCGCCGCGCGTTGGGCAGCTCGAGCGCCATCGTCGTCTTGCCGGGGATGGTCTCCACCACGCGGATGCTGACCAGGCTCAGCGAGCGCGCCAGGTCCTTGGCCAGGTTGACGATCTGCGAGCCCTTGACGCCCGTGGCCGGCTCGATCTCGTAGCGCGTGATGACCGGGCCCGGGAAGGCCGCCACCACGCGCCCCTCCACGCCGAAGTCGCCCAGCTTCTTCTCGATCATCCGGCTGGTCATCTCCAGCGACTCGGGCGTGACCGTCTGCTCCAGGCGCGCCGGCGCGGCGTCCAGCAGGTCGACCTGCGGCAGCTTGCCGTCGTGGATCTCCACGAACAGCGGCTTCTGGCGCTCGCGCGCGCCCCGCGTCGGTTCGACCACCTGCACGATCTCGGGCTCGATCACGATGGGCGCGTGCAGCACGTCCTCGATGCGGATCTCGTCGGCCTGCTGCTCGCGCTCGCGCAGCGCGATCTCGCCGATGCGCTCGTCCTCGGCGCGCTCGCGCGCCACGGCGCGGTGTTCGCGGCGGCCGTCGATCCAGCCGCCGATGCCGTCGGCCAGGTTCACCCACGAGAAGCGCAGCGCGCCCGACATGCCCAGCACCAGCGCCGCGATCCACAACACGCCCGAGCCGAGGAAGCCCAGGTGCTGCATCGACAGCGGCCCGAGGAAGAAGCCGAGGATGCCGCCGGAGTGGCCGCCGGGCACGCGTGCCTCCCAGGTGTAGAGGCGCGTCCACTCGAGCGCGGCGCTGGCGCACAGCAGCAGCACCAAACCGGCCCAGAAGCGCAGGCGCGGCCAGCGCGGCTCGGTGGCGGAATCCTCGTCAATGCCCGCCAGCGCGCGCGAGCCGCGCGCGAGGTTGCGTAGCGCCTGCAGCAGGCCCACCAGCGGCAGCCACGACACGGAGGCGCCGAACATCAGCAGCAGGACGTCGGAGACCCAGGCACCGGGCCGGCCCAGCAGGTTGAGCACCGGGCCGCCGTCGCCGGACGTGGTGAAGCCGGGGTCGGCGATGTGGTGCGAGGCGGGCGCCAGCGCGACGCCGGTCCACACCACGAGCCCGACCAGCGCGGCCAGGCGCTGCCTGAGCACCGAACGCGGCACCGGGGCCGCGGGTTCGGCCGTCGAACGGGAGAACGCCGAGAACTTCGGGAGAGCCAGACTCAAAGCGATGTCACCTCACGACCGCCGAACGGTCAGGCCTTTCGATTCTGGATCTTGAGCGATCCGTCTTCCTGCGTCTCGATGATGCCGCGCTCCTCGAGATCCTTCATCACGCGGCTGACCATCTCGCGCGAGGCGCCGACGATCTTGGCCATGTCCTGGCGCGAGACCTTGGACTTGATGACCTTCTCGCCTTCGACGTCTTCGGCCATGTCGAGCAGCGTGCGGGCGACGCGGCCGTAAACGTCGAGCAGCGCCAGCGACTCGATCTGGCGGTCGGCGCTGCGCAGGCGCGTGACCAGGCCGCGCATGATCGCGTAGGACAGGCTGGAGTTTTCCGGCAGGCAGCGCGCGAACTCGGCGCGGCCCAGGATCAGCACGTCGCACTGCAGCTCGCAGCGCACCGTGGCCGAATGGGGTTCGTTGTCGATGAGGCTCATCTCGCCGACGTAGTCGCCGGAATTGAGCACCGCCAGGATCACCTCGCGACCCCGCGGGTCGGACGTGGTCACGCGGGCCCGGCCGCTGAGCAGGATGAAGAGCGCATTGCTCTTCTTGCCCTGTTCGACCACCAGTTCGCCGCGGCGGAAGCGCCGCTTGACGACGCCATCCGCCACCACTCGTGCCTGATCGGTAGTCAGCATCGAGAACAGCGGAACGCGTCGGATCAGGTCCAGATTCGAGAGCATCGACATTCAAAAACCTTTCGCAAATCCCTTGAAACGAAGAGCCCTGCCCCGCTGCTGTCGGCGTGGGCCGTACAGCATCCCTACAATTGCGGGCGCAGCGTGTCGTGTGACATTGTGCCGTCCATTTCGAACTTTCCGAGCCCGCACCCGTAATGAGTAACTCCGAGAACACCTCCAACCACGCACAGGTGCTGATTCTGGGCTCCGGCCCGGCCGGTTATACGGCCGCCCTGTACGCCGCCCGCGCCAACCTGAAGCCCATGCTCATCACGGGCATGGCCCAGGGCGGCCAGCTGATGACCACCACGGAGGTGGACAACTGGCCGGCCGACGTCGCGGGCGTGCAAGGCCCCGACCTCATGGCGCGCTTCCTGGCGCACGCCGAACGTTTCGACACGAAGATCGTGTTCGACCACATCAACAAGGTCGACTTCAGCCAGAAGCCGTTCAGGTTGTTCGGCGATTCCGGCACCTACACCTGCGACTCGCTGATCCTGGCCACCGGCGCCTCGGCCAAGTACCTGGGCCTGCCGTCCGAGGAGGCGTTCATGGGCCGCGGCGTCAGCGGCTGCGCCACGTGCGACGGGTTCTTCTATCGCGGCGAGGAAGTGTGCGTGGTCGGCGGCGGCAACACGGCCGTCGAGGAGGCCCTGTACCTGTCCAACATCGCCAGCAAGGTGCACCTGATCCACCGCCGCAACAAGTTTCGCGCCGAGGCCGTGATGATCGACAAGCTCATGCACAAGGCCCGCGAAGGCAAGATCCAGCTGCACCTCGACCAGCAGCTCGACGAGGTGCTGGGCGACGCCACCGGCGTCACCGGCGTGCGCACGAAGTCGGTCGAGGGCGACGCCCACGCCGAGATCGTCGTCAAGGGCTGCTTCATCGCCATCGGCCACCATCCCAACACCGACATCTTCCAGGGCCACCTCGAGATGAAGGACGGCTACCTGCGCACCAAGGGTGGCAGCGAGGGCTTCGCCACGCAGACCAGCATCCCGGGCATCTTCGCCGCCGGCGACGTGCAGGATCACGTCTATCGCCAGGCCATCACCTCGGCCGGCACCGGCTGCATGGCTGCACTCGACGCCCAGCGCTATCTCGAATCGCTGGAATCGACGGACTGAGAGGGGGGTCTGGCCCCGAACGGGGCCATACCCCTTTGATTCGCCGGCCCTGGTAATTCGCGTGAATCCAGCGTAGAATCCCGGGTTCCCTTGGAGTCATGCCGCCCTGTCGGCGTATGTGCATGCTCTCCAGCCCGAGCGCACTGGGCGCCCGGATCCAATTGAGGAGAGCTTCATGGCTCGTGTCTGTCAAGTGACGGGTAAGCACCCGATGACGGGAAACAATGTTTCCCACGCCAACAACCGTACGAAGCGCCGCTTCCTGCCCAACCTGCAGAATCGCCGCATCTGGGTGGAGAGCGAGAACCGCTTCATCCGCATGCGTATTTCGACGGCCGCGATGCGCCTCATCGACAAGAACGGTATCGATTCCGTCCTTGCCGACCTGCGCGCCAAGGGCGCTCTTTAATCATCACTGGAGAGATACACCATGGCATCCAAGGGTGGACGTGAAAAGATCAAGCTGGAATCGACCGCGGGCACGGGTCATTTCTACACCACGAGCAAGAACAAGAAGACGACGCCCGGAAAGCTCGAATTCATGAAGTTCGATCCGAAGGCGCGCAAGCATGTCCTGTACAAGGAAATCAAGCTGCGCTGATCGGCGAGGAGCCCGCGGCCGCGTGTCGCGCTCTTCATCGCAAAGGCCGCCTTCGGGCGGCTTTTTGCATTCCGGGACGCCATCGGCCACCAGCGCCGGCAGTTGAAACATCTCTTGCAGCGCGACACCCGCGCGGGCGCGTCACGTGCCCGAGCGCGCGCAACGTTCACTTCCGGAGCCGTTCCGATGCAGATCCGCACCACCGCCCGTCTTGCCACGCTCTGCGTGGCCGCCAGCCTCCCGCTGCTGGTGCACGCCCAGGTCACGCAGAAGCCCGACGGGCAATGGCGTTCGATGTTCTCCGCCGGGGCCAGCATCGCCACCGGCAACACGGACGCCAAGAGCGCCTCGCTGGGCGCCGACATCATCAAGCTGTCGCCCTCCGACAAGTGGGAGTTCACCGGCACCGGCCAGTACGCCCGCAGCGACGGCGACACCACCGCCAACCACATCGGCGCCGACGGCCTCTACTCGCGCGACATCACACCCCAGTGGTTCGGCTTCGGCCAGCTCGACCTGCTGCACGACCTGCCCAGCGACCTGTCGCTGCGCACCACCGTCGGCAGCGGCATCGGCTACCACGTGGTCAAGAAGCCCGACCAGACCTTCGACCTCTCGGGCGGTCTCGCGTACACGATGGATCGCTACCGGCACGAGCAGGTGATCGATGACGAGACGCGCGATCGCTACAACCACGCGGAGCTGCTGCTGGCCGAGGAGTCGAACAACAAGCTCACCGACAGTACCAGCTTCAAGCAGAAGCTCACCGTGTACCCGAACCTGCGCGACACGGGCGACGTGCGCACCGTGTTCGACGCGGGCCTGTCGGTGGCGATGACCAGGCAGCTGGCGCTGACGGCCACGCTCTCGCACCGCTACGACAGCCGGCCGGGCGAAGGGCTGGGGCGCAACGACACGCTGTTCGTCACGGGCGTGTCGCTGCGGTTCGATTGATCAGACTCGATGCGCATGGCTCAGCGGTCTTGCCAAATTTTGCCAAGGTTGTAGTATGAGCATGATGGGCACGATGAACATCTCTCTTCCAGCGTCGATGAAGGAATTCGTCGACACGCAGGTCGTCGGTCGCGGGTTCGGCACGAGCAGCGAGTATGTGCGCGAGTTGATCCGCCGCGAGCAGGAACGGTGCAGTCTGCGCGACATGCTGCTGGACGGCGCCAATTCGGGTGTTGGCGAGCCTGCCGCGCCACCCTACTTCGACGCCTTGAGAGCCCGAATTCGCCAACGTCCGGACGAATGAGCATCAAACCGGTGAGGCTCCGTGCCGTCGCACAGCAGGACGTCTTCGACGCGATCGACTACTACCTTGCCGAGGCTTCGGAACGGGTCGCACTCGACTTCGTCGATGCAGTGGAATCGGCATATCGCCATATCGCGCGCGCAGCTTCCACAGGTTCCTCACGCCATGCCCACGAACTCAATCTTCCAGGACTGCGCTCCTGGCCCCTGAGCCAGTTTCCTTACCTGGTCTTCTTTTTCGAACACCCAGGCCAGATCGACGTCTGGCGGCTCCTACATACCGCGCGAGATATTCCGACATGGATGCAGTCATGAAAAAAGCCGCGAGAGGCGGCTTGCAACTTGTCGAAAAAAAGCCGCCCGGAGGCGGCTTTCGTTTGCGAGGCGCGAGGTCGGTCAGGCCTTGCGGCGACGCAGCGTGATACCCAGCAGCGCCAGGCCGGCGGCCATCAGGCCCAGCGAGGTCGGCTCGGGAACGGGCGTCGTCGGCGCGACGTAGGTCGAGAGCGCCACGTTATCGAGCGTGAAGCCCCACACGCTGCTGAGGCTGAACGACTTCAGGTCGGTCAGGGTGTCCAGGTTGCCAAGCAGCGAAGAGAAGGACTGAAGGCCGCTCTTGTTGTCCAGTGTCAGCGTCTCGTGGCCGAACGAGCCATCGGCCTCGGTGTACGTCAGCAGGACCAAGTTGGGCACGCCCTTGACGTTCAGGGCACTGTCGATGTCGAACGAAGCCAGGTCGAACGCCGTGCCGGTGGTCGAGAAGACCGTCAGGCTCTGCGCGGCGCCTTCCTTGAGCGCGGTGCCCGTGAGGGACAGCGAGTGGGTCGGAAAGCCCAGGAAGCTGGAAGCGAACACGTAGCCGTCGGTGGCGTCGGTGTATGAGAGCTGCTTCTTGGCAGCCGCGGTGTCGAACGTCACCGTGGAGGCTTGGGCGAAGGCGGCGACGAGCGCCAGGGTCAGGCCGGCGAGCGGCTTCAGGAAACGGACGGACATGGGTTTCTCCCTCAGTGGAACAACGCGCGAATGACCTTCGCGACCTATGTATCCAACTGTAAGGAGGAACCTGTCAGTTTGCTATCCTCAAAAGTGGTGAACGGCAAATGCCAACTATTTCACACTGACCCGTCGGGTCACTTGAGCGCCTTGAAGCGCACGCGCTTCGGACGCGCGCCCTCTTCGCCCAGGCGCCTCTTCTTGTCGGCCTCGTACTCC
>JACMOG010000188.1 GCA_014378125.1 Vitreoscilla sp.
TGATGATGTTCCTCGTCTACTACGGCGGCCAGCTGCTGCTCAACAAGGTGGCCGACCGCTTCGGATGGGGCGACGTCACCATCGACCCGTTCGTGGCGGGCACGCTCACCATCGGCTTCATCTTCGGCGCCTACCTCACCGAGATCTTCCGCGGCGCCTTCCTGGCGGGGCCGCACGGCCAGCGCGAGGCGGCGCTCGCCTACGGGATGACGCCCGCGCAGGCGCTGCGCCGCATCGTCGGCCCGCAGATGCTGCGCCACGCGCTGGCGCCGCTGTCCAACACCTGGCTGGTGATGGTCAAGAGCACGGCCATCGTCAGCCTGATCGGGCTGTCCGACCTGATGCAGCGCGCCAAGAGCGCGGGCAGCAGCACGCAGCAGCCGTTCGTGTTCTACGCCACCGCCGCGGTGATGTACCTCGTGTTCACCAGCGTGTCGGAGCTGCTGTTCGCCTGGCTGCGCCGGCGCTACGCGGTGGGCGTGCGGCAGGTGCGGATCTGATGGACTTCGACGCCATCAAGGAGAGCCTGCCGTCGTTCGCGCATGGCGCGCTGATGACGATCGAGCTGACGCTGGCCGCGCTCGCGTTGGGACTGTTGCTGGCGCTCCCGCTGTCGGTGCTGCGCGGCTGGCCGTCGCGCTGGGTGTCGGGCCCCGTGTGGACGTTCACCTACGTCATCCGCGGCACGCCGCTGCTGGTGCAGCTGTACCTGCTGTACTACGGCCTGCCGCAGTTCGACGCGGTGCGCGACAGCTTCGCGTGGCCCTGGCTGCGCTCGGCCACGTTCTGCTCGATCGCGGCGTTCACGCTCAACACCTGCGCCTACACCATCGAGATCCTGCACGGCGCGATGCGCGCGGTGCCCGCGGGCGAGATCGAGGCGGCGCGTGCCATGGGCATGACGCGGGGCGTGATGCTGCGCCGCGTGCTGCTGCCGTCCGCGTTCCGGCGCATGCTGCCGGCCTACGGCAACGAGGTGATCCTGATGCTGCAGGCCACGTCGCTGGCGTCGTCCGTGACGCTGCTCGACCTCACCGGCGCGGCCAGCGAGATGAACTCGCGCTTCTACCTTCCGTTCGAGGCCTTCCTCAGCGCCGCCGCCCTCTACCTGGCGATCACGATGGCCCTGGTGGGGCTGTTCCACGTCGCCGAACGCCGCTGGCTGATGCCATGGCAAGCGAGAACCTCCTGATGAAAACCGTCCACCATCCCCTCACCCGGAACACCCCGGGCATCTCCGTCTCGCTGCAGAGCCTCCACTACGGCACGCCGGGCCGCGGCCTCAAGGCCACGCTGCAGGCCGCTCTGCACGCCGACGAGGTGCCCGGCCTGCTGGTGGCCCATCACCTGCGCGCGCGCCTGGCCGCGCTGGAGGCCGAAGGCCGCATCCTCGGCGAGGTAGTGCTGGTGCCGGTGGCCAACCCGATCGGCCTGGCGCAGCGCGTGCTGCAGTCGGTGGAGGGCCGCTTCGACCTGGCCAGCGGCGAGAACTTCAATCGCCACTACGCCGACCTGTTCGACGGCGTCGTCGCGCGGGTCGACGGGCGCCTGAACGGCGACGCCGAGCACAACGTGGCGCTGATCCGCGCGGCCCTGCGCGAAGGCGCGGCGGCGCTGCCCGAGCGCAGTGCGCTGGAGAGCCTGCGCCGAACGCTGCTGGGCCTGAGCATCGACGCCGACATCGTGCTCGACCTGCATTGCGACAGCCAGGCCGTGATGCACCTCTACACCGAGACCTCGGTGTGGCCGCGCGTGGAGCCGCTGGCGCGTTTCCTGGGCGCGCAGGCGGCGCTGCTGGCCGAGGTGTCGGGCGACAACCCGTTCGACGAGGCCTGCTCCACGATCTGGCCGCGCCTGGCCGCGCGTTTCGGCGCCGCCACGCCCATCCCCGGCGCCTGCGTGGCGGTGACGGTGGAGCTGCGCGGCGAGGCCGACGTCACCCACGACTGGGCCGAGCGCGACGCGCAGGCGCTGATCGACTACCTCGCGTGGCAGGGCGTGATCGCCGGGGCGCCGGCCGAACTGCCGCCGGCGCAATGCGAGGCCACGCCGCTGGCCGGCTCCATCCCGGTGACCGCGCCTCACGGCGGCGTGGTGGTCTACCTGCTCGAGCCGGGCGCCGTCGTGACGGCCGGCGAGCACCTGGCCGACCTCATCGAACCGATGACCGGGCTCGTCACGCCGCTGCTCAGCCCCGTGGACGGCGTCTTCTACGCCCGCGAGACGCGCCGCTTCGTGCCCGCCCACGCCGGCGTGCTGCGCGTGGCCGGGCGCGAGGCGCTGCGCCAAGGCAACCTGCTCACCGCCTGATCGACCCCGGAACCACGCGATGCCCCAGTCCAGCTTCCACGTCGACGACCTGCACAAGCGCTTCGGCGAGCGCGAGGTGCTGCGCGGCGTGTCGCTCGCCGTCCAGCCGGGCGAGGTGGTGACGCTCATCGGCGCCAGCGGCTCCGGCAAGAGCACGTTCCTGCGCTGCCTGAACCTGCTGGAGCAGCCGCACGAAGGCACGCTGCGCATCGGCGACGAGACGCTGGGCCTGGTGCGCGACCGCGACGGCAGCCTGCGCGCCAGCGACGCCAGGCAGCTGCAGCGCTGGCGCGTGCGCCTGGCGATGGTGTTCCAGAACTTCAACCTCTGGGCCCACCGCACCGCGCTCGAGAACGTCGTCGAGGTGCCGATGCACGTTCTGGGCAGGTCGAAGGCGGAGGCCACCGAGCGCGCGCGCCAACTGCTCGCGCGGGTGGGCCTGTCACACCGTGAGAACGTCTATCCGGCGCACCTGTCCGGCGGCGAGCAGCAGCGCGTGGCCATCGCCCGCGCGCTGGCGGTCGACCCCGAGATCATGCTGTTCGACGAGCCCACTTCCGCGCTCGACCCGGAGCTGGTGGGCGAGGTGCTGAAGGTGATGCGCGAGCTGGCCGCCGAGGGCCGCACGATGATCGTGGTGACGCACGAGATGGAGTTCGCGCGCGAGGTGTCGGGCCACTGCCTGTTCCTGCACCAGGGGCGCGTCGAGGAAGAGGGCAAGCCGCGCGAGATCCTCGTGCGGCCGCAGAGCGAGCGGTTGCGGCAGTTCCTGTCTGGCGGGCTCAAGTAGGGGCCAGGCGGCGCTGCTGCTGATTGAAGTGAGGGTTGGACGCTTCGCTTTGGAGTGAGGGTTCAACGCTTCGCGCGGGTGGGGTGCCCGCGCTGCGGTGCGACTGGCATGCACTTGGCTCGACTCCGCACGTGCGCCTTGAATCCGGCCTGGACGGCCGGATTCCGAGGGCGTTCACTCAAGGTTCGTCCGCGCGGCGTTGGCGCGCCGCGCTCGGCGGCTTCGTATGCGTGCCGGCAA
>JACMOG010000189.1 GCA_014378125.1 Vitreoscilla sp.
AGCGGGCAGCGGGGCGAGCCCACCCAGGTGCGGCAGCAGATCCGGGTGCTGCCCGCCGGGACCCGCAGCAGGGAGGAACAGGCGCGCGCGCTGCGCAGCCGGCGGGCGCGCCTGGCCGCCGAGCGCGGCCAGCTCGCCACGCCCGACCTGCAGAAGCTGAATGACCTGAAGGCCAGCTGCGCCGCGGCCGACGAGTCCAAGGACGAGATCGAGGCCCGCCTGGCGGAGGTCAGCGAGACGGTGCCCGAGCTCGACGAGCAGCGCCGCGCGCAGCAGGAGGTGCTCAATCGCGACCAGTCGCGCCAGGCCGACCTCACCGCGCGCCTGGAGGCGCTGCGGGCGCTGCAGGAGAAGGTGCAGACCGAGGGCAAGTTGAAGCCGTGGCTCGCCAAGCACGGCCTCGACGGGCTGGCCGGCCTGTGGACCAAGGTGCACATCGAGAACGGTTGGGAGACGGCGCTGGAGTCGGCGCTGCGCGAACGCCTCAACGCGCTGTCCGTGGGCCGTCTCGACATCGTGCGCGCCTTCGTCGGCGATGCGCCGCCGGCCAAGCTGGCGTTCTACTCGCCGCCGCAGGGCGCCATCGCCAACACGCACCGCACGCTGCCGCGCCTGAGCGACCTGCTCAAGCTGAACGACGCGGGCCTGCAGGCCTTGCTCAACGACTGGCTCGAGGGCGTGTACACCGCCGCCAACATGGACGACGCGCTGGCGCAGCGCGGCCAGCTCACGCACGGCGAGGTCATCATGACCCAGGACGGCCACGCCGTCTCGCAGTTCGCGGTGGCCTTCTACGCCCCCGATTCCGAACAGGCCGGCATGCTGGGTCGCGCGCAGGAGATCGAGCACCTGGAGCGCGAGTCCAAGGCGCAGGTCATGATCACCGACGAGGCTCGCGCCGCATTGATCCGACTCGAGGCCGCGTATACCGACGCCGCCCAGCGCCTGCAGTCGGTGCGCCGCGAGGCCTCCGAGACGCAGACCCGCGCGCACGAGCTGCACGTGGAGCTGCTGCGCCTGTCGTCGCAGGCCGAGGCCGCCACCACGCGCCGCACGCAGCTGGAAGACGAGCTCGCCGAGATCGACGCGCAGGACGAGGGCCTGATCGAGCGCCGCATGACCGGCGAGGCGCGCTTCGAGGAGCTCGACCTGCAGCTGGCCGACACGCAGGAGCGCCAGGCCGACCTCGAGGATGGCGTGATCCAGGCCGAGCGGAGGCTGTCCGATGCGCGCGAGCAGCTGCGCGCGCTGGAGCGCCGCGCGCAGGAGGCGCAGTTCCACACGCGCGCGCTGTCGGCGCGCCAGGGTGAGCTGCAGCGAGCCATCGAGACGGCCGACCAGCAGGTGCTCACCAACACGCAGGCCGGCGAGCAGCTCACGCTGGAGCTCGACCAGTTCAACGACCAGGCCGCGGGCGCGGGCCTGCAGGACGCGCTGGCCATCCGCGCCACGCGCGAGGCCGCGCTGGCCGTCACGCGTACCGAGTACGACGAATTGTCCGCGCAGCTGCGGCGCGCCGACGAGCAGCGGCTCGAGTTCGAACGCAGCCTGCAGCCGCTGCGCGACGCCATCACCAAGCTGCAGCTCGAGGAGCAGGCCGCGCAGCTGGGCGGCGCGCAATACCTGGAGCAGCTCACGGCCGCCGAGGTCGACCTCGAGGCGCTGGGCAAGAACATCGAAGAGGGCGGCGTGAAGCTGCACGGCCTGCAGACCGAGATCGACCGCATCGGCCGCGAGGTGAACGCGCTCGGCGCGGTGAACCTGGCCGCGCTCGACGAGCTGGTGTCGGCGCGCGAGCGCAAGACCTTCCTCGACGCCCAGACCGCCGACCTGAACGACGCCATCGGCACGCTGGAAGGCGCGATCCACAAGATCGACCTCGAGACGCGCGACCTGCTGATGAAGACCTTCAACCTCGTCAACGAGCAGTTCGGGATCATGTTCCCGAGCCTGTTCGGCGGCGGCCAGGCCAGGCTGGTGATGACCGGCGACGAGATCCTCGACGCCGGCGTGCAGGTGATGGCGCAGCCTCCGGGCAAGAAGAACTCCACCATCCACCTGCTGTCCGGCGGCGAGAAGGCGCTCACCGCCATCGCGCTGGTGTTCGCCATCTTCATGCTCAACCCGGCGCCGTTCTGCCTGCTCGACGAAGTCGATGCGCCGCTGGACGACGCCAACACCGAGCGCTATGCGAAGCTGGTCAACGAGATGTCGTTCAAGGGCACGCAGTTCCTGTTCATCTCGCACAACAAGATCGCCATGGAGATGGCCGAGCAGCTGATCGGCGTCACGATGCAGGAGCAGGGCGTGTCGCGCATCGTGGCGGTGGACATGGAAGCCGCGCTGTCCATGGCCGAGTCCTAGGATGGTGCTCAACCTGACCACGGCGCTCATCGCGCTGGCCGTGCTGGTGCTGGCGGGCATCGGACTCCAGGGCATCTGGAAGGCGCGTCGCATCGCGAAGCGCAACAGCGGCCTCGACGTCGTCGTGGGCGACGAGCCCGGCATGCGCCGCGAGCCCGGCATGGGCGACGAGCCGACCGCCACCGATGCCGGCGACATGGCCGCCGGCCCAGGTCCGCGGGCCGATGGCCGCCTCGCGCCGGCGCGCCGCTCGGTGCGCCTGGACGCGCTGATCGACGCCATCGCCACGCTCAGCGTCGACGCGCCGATCGCCGGCGAGGGCGTGCTGCCGCACCTGCCCGGCGCCAACCGCGCCGGCACCAAGCCGTTCTTCATCGAGGGCCTCAACAGCGAGAGCGGCGAGTGGGAGACCATCGTGGCCCACGCGCGCTACGGCGAGTTCCAGGCCGGCGTGCAGATGGCCAACCGCAACGGGCCGCTCAACGAGATCGAGTTCTCCGAGTTCGTGCAGAAGCTCGAGACCTTCGCGCAGGCCATCGGCGCGGCCACCGACCTGCCCGACATGCTCGAGACCGTGGCCCGCGCCCGCGAGCTCGACGCCTTCGCCAGCCAGCACGACGCGCAACTGGTGGCGCTGCTGCGCGCCAACTCGGTGGCGTGGTCGGTGGGCTACCTGCAGCAGGCCGCGCAACGCCACGGCTTCGTGCCGGGCTCGGTGCCGGGCCGCCTGGTGCTGCCCGCCATCGAGGAGGGCGCGCCGCCGGTGCTGGTGCTGGGCTTCGACGCCCAGGCCGCGCTGGCCGACGACCCGGGCCACGCCGCCGTGCGCGAGCTCACGCTGGGCCTCGACGTGGCGCAGACCGAGGAGCTCGCCGAGCCCTTCGCGGCGTGGCACGGCGCCGCCCGCAAGCTGGCCGACGACCTCGACGCCGCCATCGTCGACGACCAGGGCCAGACGATCACGCTGCACGCGTTCTCGGCGATCCACGCCGAGCTGACGCGCCTGTACGAGGCGCTGTCGGCGCACGACCTGGCGGCAGGCTCCACCGGCGCGCGACGCCTGTTCAGCTGAGCGGACAGATTCTTTCCGCCCGCCCGCGCACCGATGGAGATGCCTTGTCGACCCCGCCTGAACAACCCTCTGCCACGATGACGCCCGACCAGGCCATGCAACTGGCCGTGGCGCATCACCGGCAGGGCGATCTCGACGTGGCCGGGCGCATCTACGCGGACATCCTGCAGGCCGACCCGCGCCGGCCCGACGCCCTCAACTTCATGGGCATGCTGCAGTTCCAGCTGGGCGACCCCGAGCGGGCGCACGCGCTGCTGCGCAGCGCGTCGATGGTCGCGCCGCGCGAGGCCGGCGTGTGGAACAACCTGGGCAACGTGCTGGTGGAACTGGGTCGGGTGAACGAGGCCGACAAGGCGTTCCGGCGCAGCCTCGCGTTGGTGGAGGGCCCCGAGGCGCTGGTCAACGTGGCGCGGCTGCAGCGTCGCCGCCAGGAGTGGACGCGCGCCGAGAGCTCGTGCCGGCGCGCGCTGGCCCTCGCGCCGCGCTACGGCGAGGCCTGGCACTACCTGTCGCTGGCTTTGATGGGGCAGAAGCGCATCGAAGAGGCCTTCCAGGCGGCGGTGCAGGCCGAGCTGCTGCTGCCCGCGCAACACGAGCGGCGCGAGAGCTACGGCCGCGCCTTGTCGGAGGCTGGCGAGCACGAGCGCGCGGCGGCGTTCTATCGCGACTGGCTGGCCCGGGAGCCCGACAACCCGTATCCGCGCCATCACCTGGCCGCCAGCCTCGGCGAGGCGCCGGAACGCTGCAGCGACGCCTATGTCGAACAGACATTCGACAAGTTCGCCGCCAGTTTCGACAGCCATCTCGCCACGCTGCAGTACCGCGCGCCCGAGCTGGTGGCCGAGGCGCTGCGCATGTCGCTGCCGGCGCCGGCGGCGCAGTACGACATCGCGGACCTGGGTTGCGGCACCGGCCTGTGCGGCCCATTGATCCGGCCCTGGGCGCGCTCGCTGGTGGGCTGCGACCTGTCGGCCCGAATGCTGG
>JACMOG010000190.1 GCA_014378125.1 Vitreoscilla sp.
CGCGATGAAGCCCACCGCCGCCGACGTGAAGGCCACCATGCCCAGCGGCACCTGGCGCAGCAGCGCCTCGCACAGGCGGTCGTAGCGCGGCGACGCGGCGCGCCCGGGCATCCAGCGCGACGCGCCCCATCCCAGCAGCAGCGCGAACACCGAGAACAGCAGGCTGGTGCCCGAGCCCGAGCGCAGGCCGCCGTCCAGGTAGGCCAGGTGCCATCCCAGCCACACGCCGCCGTAGCCCGCGAGGCCGCCCACCACCGCGACCGTGGCCGCGGTCGTCTTCTGGCGCAGGTGCAGCAGCACCACCGTGCCGGCCGCGGCGGCCGAGAACAGCAGCACGGGATAGGCGGTGATGACGGCGAACTGCAGCGCGCCGGTGCGATGCGCGTGGGGCAGGTACAGCGCCAGGGTGAAGGCGAGCACGGCCAGGCCGAAGCCGGCGACATCGAGCAGCACCGAGCGCCATTGCGACGGCGGCAACTGGTCGCCCACCATGTCGGCGAAGCCGCGGATGAACAGCGGACCCAGCATCAGGGAGAGCAGGTTGGGAATGCCGGGAAACGGATTCCAACCGATCCACGCCAGCGCATCCCAGCTCAGCTGGCTCGCCGCCAGCAGGCCCAGGGCCGCGGCGAAGTGGCCGCGCACGCGGCGTTCGGTCGACGTGGCGGGCGCGGCGCGCGCGGCACGCCAGGCGATCCATGCGGCGGCACAGAACGCGCACGTCCATTGCGCGCCGTCGAGAAGTGACGCCCAGCGTGAAAACGGTCCGGCAGCGGCCAGCGCCCAGGCGACGAGCACGAGGACGGCGCTGGCGATCAGCGTCGTCCTCGTCGCTTGCGTCCTGGGCATGGGCTGCGGCGGCATCTGCAGAGTGGTCTCACGGATCAACGGAATTCGAACGGCGCGGTCGCGTGCATGGCGCGCAGTGTGCCTGAGCGCGCGCGAGGCACCCACTATGCTGGATTCATATGGCGCGCGCAGCTGAATTCATTGGTGCCTGCGCATTCCTGCTCGTAAGTTCGCGTCTGCGGCCACACCGACGTGGCGGCCGCGACTACAACGACAGGAGACAAACCCATGAACCGATTCATCCCCGGGATGCGCGCCAACGGCCGCACACTGCTCGCCGGCCTCGGACTGTTGGCGGCCACGCTGCCCGCCACCGCGGCCACCTTCGCCAAGGGCGCCGACGTCAGCTGGGTGGACCAGGAGGAGTCCTCCGGCTACGTGTTCCGCAACTCGTCGGGCACCCAGGCCGATCCGTACGTGCTGCTCAAGGGCCTGAACGTCAACTCGATCCGCCTGCGCGTCTGGGTGAATCCGAGCGGCGGCTGGAGCAACGGCGCCGACCTGCTCAACGAGGCCAAGCGCGCCATCGCGCAGGGCCAGCGCGTGCTGGTGGACTTCCACTACAGCGACACCTGGGCCGACCCGTCGCACCAGGCCAAGCCCGCCGCGTGGGCCAGCCACACGGTGGCCCAGCTGCAGGCCGACGTGTACGCGCACACCAAGGGCATCCTCGACTACCTCAAGGCCAACGGCGTCACCGTGACCTGGGTGCAGGTGGGCAACGAGATCAACTCGGGCATGCTGTGGCCCGAAGGCAAGGTGAGCGGCACCACGAACTGGGCCAACCTCGCCGGCTACATCAACAACGGCTACAACGCGGCCAAGGCCTCGTTTCCGTCGGCGCTGGTGGTGGTGCACCTCGCCAACGGCTACGACGACGCCGACTTCCGCTGGTTCTTCGACAGCCTGAAGACCGCCGGCGGCAAGTGGGACGTGACGGGCATGTCGCACTACCCGGCCACCTCGGGCTGGCAGACCACCAACAACCAGGCCTACGCGACGATGCAGGACATGGTGTCGCGCTACGCCAAGCCGGTGATGGTGTGCGAGACGGGCATGTCGTGGGACCAGGCGGCCACGGCCAAGCTGATGCTCGCCGACCTCGTGTCCAAGACGCAGTCGCTGGGCTCCAACGGCCTGGGCGTCTTCTACTGGGAGCCGGAGGCCTACCCCAGCTGGCAGGGCTACACGCTGGGCGCGGTCAACGCGAGCGGGCAGTTCACGGCGGCGCTGAGCGCTTACTGAACGTGTACGGAGCGCGTACCGGATTCGGCGGGGGCCGCGTCGCCCCTGTCGTGGAGCGCGGCTGACGACACTGGGTGCCCACCGACCGGCAACAAAGCCGCCAGGTCGACCGGCTTGATCTTCTTGAGTACGGCGCGAGCGCTGCGCTCCGCGTTCCACAGGTCGTAGGCCGCCTGCATTCCTAGCCAGACGGACGCTCGGCCCCCGTAGTCCACGCCGAGCCAACGCTCCAGGCGCAGCGCCATCTCGGGCGAAATCGCGGACTGTCCATGAAGCACGCGCGACAACGTGACACGCGTGACGCCCAGTTGCTCAGCGACGGCCGTCACGCTCAACCCCAGCGCCGGCAGGACGTCGTCGCGCAGCGTCTCTCCAGGGTGCGGTGGGTTGTGCATCTGCATCACGGTTCCTCTCAGCGGTAGTCCTGGTAGTCCACCAGGATGGCATCGCCGTCTTCAAATCGAAAGGTCAGACGCCAGTTGCCGCTGACCCAAACAGACCAATGCCCAGCAAGCTCGCGTTTCAATGCGTGCAGCTTCCAGCCGGGAACGTTCATGTCCTGCGGGTTGACGGCCTGATTGAGTTGAGCCAGCTGTCGGGCGATCCTGGCGGCGTGGGACGGCTGGATACCAGCCTTGCTTCCCGAGCCGAAGAACATTTCGACGCCCTTGT
Source organism: Vitreoscilla sp. (assembly GCA_014378125.1). The sequence continues at coordinate 2,767 of JACMOG010000190.1, forward strand.
GGATGAACGAGCGGATCACGACGGAGTGTATCGCGTAACGTTACGAGTTTCAATCTGAGAGCGGCGCGCTCATCAACGTCACTCATTGTGCGCAGACTCTCTACCGGACGTCCGCGGAACGCTCGCAGGTTTTCGCCGGATGCGCTGAGAGCGCACGCGGAGCGATCCAGACCCTCGCAGGCTGACAAAGGATGCCTGCGGCATCAAGCCTTGCCATGCCCTGGCTACGGCGCCAGGTTCCAGCGCTTGCCCACGTCGGTCACCGCGGCCGCGGTGACCTTCTCGAAGCCGAACGCGTTGCCGAACCCGGACATCCACCAGTTCAGGCCGGTGCCGTCCGCGCGCTGAGGCGAGGGGAGGGGAACAATGATGACGGCGCCGCTGGCGCGCACGTCGCGGTGCTCGTGGACGAGACGAGCGACTTCCGCCTGGATGGCCTCGGCGGGGTGGAAAGCTCTTGGCATCGTATGGGGACTTGGTGAGCCGTCGGGCGGCGTTCGAGAGAGCAGGGCGCTCTTGCCGTCATGAGATCAGCGCGGCACCACGAGGTGTCGACGCCGCATGATCTGCAACGAGATCTGACGGAGGGCGTCCGCTGGAGAAGTCGCCCTGTTGCGGGTGCAGGAAAGATGCATTGATTTTACCCCCCAGGCAAACCCTCCGGGAAAACGCGGGAAGGACGACCTCGACGGGACGGATCGCACCCGGGATGGCCGTGTACGATCCGGCTGAAATCTGAAGCCCGGGATCCATGTATCTGCTCGTCGTGTCTGCGTTTGCCATCGGGATCTTCGCGTTCATCGCCATGGAGGCGTCGACGATCCTGCGCGCCGGTGCGCCCCCGATGGCGACATCGCGTCGCGTGGGTCTGCGTGCGGCGGCCGCGTCGCCGCCCATCCCGCGAATCATCTGGACGTACTGGAACACCTCGCCGCTGCCGCCGCTGGTCGCACGCTGCCTGGACAACTGGCGCACGCAGGCGCCCGACCACGAGCTGCGCCTGGTCGACAGAGAGAGCGCGCTGGCCTGGCTCGACGGCGAGATCGACGCGGCGACCTTCGCCGCGCTGCCGCCCTATCGGCAGGCGGATTGGCTTCGCCTGCAGCTGCTGCGCCGGCACGGCGGCATCTGGATGGATGCGTCGACGCTGTTGGCTGGCAGCCTCGACTGGGTGCATGACCGCGCCACGGATCCCGACGCCGGCGTTCGCGGCTTCTACATCGATCGCTACACCACCGACCCGGAGCGCCCGGTGGTCGAGAACTGGTTCATCGCGGCGCCGCCGGGCGACCCGTTCATCGAGGCCTGGTCGAACGAATTCGACCAGGCGCTCGCGCTGGGCGAACAGGGCTACCTGGAGTCGCTGCGCGCCAGCGGCCGGCTCGACGTCGTCGCACAGGGCCTGCCCGCGGATCTCCGGGCCTACCTGCTGATGCACCTGGCCGCCGGCGCCGTCCTTCTTCGCGGCGATCCGGCCCATCGCCTGCATCTCGTGCGTGCCGAGGACATGGCCTTCGCGCTGCACGCCGCGCTGCGCTGGCGCAAGCGCCATCTGTATGCCCGGCTCGCCCTCACGCCGCCGCCGGGGCGGGTGCCGGCGTTGATCAAGCTTCGCGGGCCGGACCGGACGGTGGTCGAGAAAGGCCTGGCCGCGGGATGGATCTGGCGCGGCAGCCTGCTGGCGCGACTGTTGCCGCAGGCGCCGCGATGACCGCGGGCGCCGATCCCTGGCTGAGCGTGCTGCTGCCGGTGTAC
>JACMOG010000191.1 GCA_014378125.1 Vitreoscilla sp.
CTTGCCTTCGAGCAGCCCCTTGCCGTCGAAGCCCAGCGTGTGGCCCTTGCGCACGATGTGGTCGAACCAGGCCTTCAGCGCGGCGGGCACGTTGTAGTTGTAGACGGGCGTGGCGATGACCAGGTGGTCGGCGGCAAGCAGCTCCGCCACAAGTTCGTCCGACTGGCGCAGCGCGGCCTTCATCTCGGGCGACTGCTGGTCGGGCGGCGTGAAGTAGGCCTGCAGCCAGGGCGCGGTGACGTGAGGCAGCGCCGTGTTGGCCAGGTCGCGCAGAACGACCTCGCCGCCGGCGTGCGCGTCACGCCATTGGTTGACGAAGCGACGCGTGAGCTGGCGGGAGATGGACGCGTTGCCGCGCGGGCTGGTTTCGATGACGAGAAGTCGGGACATGGTTCTTCCACAGGAGCGATGGACGAAATCTACCCACTCCGGGGGTTGGCCGGAAGAGATATTAATATGATGGAATCCATCTCCCAGACTGATGGAAAGCCCATCCGATGATCGGTAGCCTCACCCTCGACCAGCTCCGCGTGCTCGTCACCATTGCCGACACCGGCAGCTTCTCGGCCGCGGGCCGGCAACTGCGCCGCGCGCAGTCCGCCATCAGCCAGGCGGTGGCCACGCTGGAAGACGTGCAGGGCGTGACGCTGTTCGATCGCAGCGGCCATCGCCCGCGGCTCACCGAGGTGGGCCGCGTGCTGGTCGACCAGGCGCGCCGCGTGTTGGCCACCGCGCGCCAGTTCGAGACGGTGGCGGCCGGCACGCGCGCGGGGCTCGAGCCCGAGCTGGCGCTGGCCATCGACCCGCTGGTGCCCACCGGGCCGCTGATCGCGAGCCTGCGCGCGCTCAACGACACGTTTCCCGACCTGCCAGTCACGTTCTCCACCGAGGGCCTCGGCGGATCGTTGCGGCGACTGCGCACGCAACAGGCCGCGCTGGCCATCTGCGTGCTGTTGCCAGTGGTTCCTGACGACATCGCGGCGTTTCCCTTGATGCGCGTGCCGCTGCAGGCGGTGGTGTCGCGCGACCATCCGCTGGCCAGCCTGGGACGGCCCGTGGAACGAGCCGACCTGGCGCCGTACGTGCAACTGGTGTTGTCCGACCCGGTGGATGCGGGCAGCCCGAACTACGGCGTGGCGGGCGCCCGGCTGTGGCGCTGCGTCGACCTGGGACGCCGGCTCGACTTACTGCTCGCCCGCTTCGGCTGGTGCCGCATGCCGCTGCATCTGGTCGAGGCGCCGCTGGCGGACGTCCGCCTGGTGAAGATCGCGCTGGCGGAGGATTCGACGCCTCCCGAAGGCCTGACGATCCACGCGGCCCACCTGCGGGATCGCGAACCGGGCAGGGCGGGACGGTGGCTGCTGGACGACCTGCGCGCGCGTCTCGCGGGCGCGTGATCGTCGGGAAGATCAGCGGCTGATCGGCTTCAGCAGGCTGCGCACGCGCGTCTTCTTGATCGGCGGAGGCATCTCCATCGTCGTCACGTTCGCGCCATCCACCTCGGATTCGGCGACCACGGACGTCTCCACCGGATGGTGCGAGCGATCCGCGTAGCGCGGCGGCCAGTCCTTCAACACGGTGCGGCGCAGCAGGGCCAGGCCCGGGCCGGCGCTGAAGGTGCGCTCGAACACGTGCGTGACGAGCTGGCGCTTGTTCTTCTCGGTGATGATGATCGTCGAGCACCGCGTGCCGTACTGGCCGTCGGGCGTGCGGATGAACGCGGGGCTCAGCAGGCGCTCGCGGTCGCGGCCGATGCCGGTGCTGGGCAACTGGTCGTCGGGCGCGGCGTCGCGGTCCGCGAGCGCGGCGAACAGCTGCGCGGACAGCGAATCGACCGACTCGGCGGTCTTCAGCGCCTCGCCCAGGCGGGTCTTGAGCTTGTTGACCTTGGGCCACGGCGTGTCGAGCGCCGCGTTCGACAGGCCGAAGATGCCTCGTTCGATGCGGCGCGGGATCGCGTGCTCGTTGCTGGCCCAGAAGCAGTCGCCGCGGCTGAAGTCGGCGGCGATCAGGTTGAACGGGGCGTAGCCGGACAGGCTGGTCTGCATCCAGAACTGGTCGGGGCGCATCTCGGTGCGCAGCCAGTGCGGCACGATGCCGCCGCGGCTGGGCGCCTCGGGGTCGTTCTCCACCTGGCGGCGCACGTTGGTGACGAGGGCGAGGCGGCCGGAGGCGGTGAGGCCCAGCCAGGTGCCGCCGGCCAGCAGGTCGCGGCCGGCCAGTATCTCGGGGCCGCCTTCGGCCGGCGTCCACCAGCCCATGCGCGCGGCCGGACGGTCGAAGAACTCGTCGCGGTTGGTGGCGATCACCAGGGGGAAGCGGCGGTTCTCGTCGACGGCGAGGGCTACGAGGCACATGGGGTGAACAATTCGACGTGGCGGGCGCCGCGCAGCAGGCTCGCGAAGGGGGACGAGGCCGTCTCCAGCAGCGCCAGGAAGTCGCGCACCGCGGCGTCCGCGTCCGTGCCGGCGAGCGGCAGGCGAAGGCGATACGTTTCCATCACGGTTGCATCCACAGCGGCATCGGCACCGGCGTCGACGGGGTCGACGGGCGGGGCGTGCGTTGGCGAGGAAGCGGGGCGTGCATCGGGCGACGTGGCGGGTGCGGGAGGTGGAGGCAGGTCGCATCGTAAGAGCACTTCCGCCTCGTCCGCGTGGCCGCTGTCGGGCAATGTGCGCTGGAATTCACGCACAGCCGAAATGACTCGTTGCGAGTCGCCCGCCGCAACGCGGTAATAGACGCAGACGAGCATCACGGGTGTGCGATCCGTCACGGATGGCTCCGTTGGCGCGGCCGGCATCCGCGACCTCCGTCAGTCCTGTTCCAGCGGCACGTCGTACGGCAGCGCGCGCAGCCGCAACAAGGGCCCGTCGGCGGCGCCCAGGTGCAGCTCGCCGGCCCCGGCCAGGGCGCGCTCCACCTCGATCAACACCGTGTGGCGGGCGCCGCCGTCGGGGTGCGGCAGGCTGGCCGACAACACCACCTGGCCCGCGGGCTGGCCGGGGTCGCCCGCGGCGAACACCGCGGCGCCCGCCACGCCGGCCGACGCGCCCTCGGCCAGCACCATGCGGCGCTTCAGCGTGCCGCGGTACTGGCTGCGCGCCACGATCTCCTGGCCCGGGTAGCAGCCCTTCTGGAAGTTGACGCCGCCCACGAGCTCGAGGTTGACCATCTGCGGCACGAAGGCCTCGACGGTGCTGGCCACGATGCGCGGGACGCCCGACTGCACCTCCAGCCAATTCCACACGTCGGCGCTGGAGGTGGGATCCCACGGCGGCGTGGCGTCGGGCGGCGCGGCCCACAGCAGGCGCGCGGCGCCGGCCGCGTGGGCCAGCCGGATGGCGGTGCCGCCGGCGATGGCCGACGTGTCGAACGGCGTGGCCGGCACCGGATGCGCCGAGTCGCCGTGCAGCAGGCCGGGCAGGGCGACGCCCCACAGCGCGATCTCGGCCGACGCGTCGGTGAGCTTGCACTTGGCGCGCATCACGAACATCGACAGCCGCTTGAGCGTGGGCGCCAGCAGGTCGGCGCTGCAGGCCAGCAGGATCTCGTCGGCCGCGCTGCGCCACATCACGAAGCTGGCCAGCAAGCGACCCTTGGGCGAGCAGTAACCCGCCAGGCGGGCCTGGCCCACGTCCAGCTTCAGGGCCTCCTGCGTGAGCTGCCCGTTGAGGAACGCGCCGGCGCCGTCGCCCTTGGCGCGGATGACGCCCCAGTCGGCGAGGCGCACCGCCACGGGGGTGCCCAGGGCGAGATCGGAGGCGGCGTGGTCAAGGGTTGTCATGGCGCCGATTATCATGGCGGCCCACCCATCCTTGCGCGAACAGGGCCTCCCCCACGTGAAGGTTCCCGCCTCAATGTTGAATCGTCTATTCCTGTTGTTGATCGTGCTCGCCGCGGCGGCCGGCGGCACCGTCTTCTGGTGGCTGCAGCATCCGCTGACGCTGGCGCACGACGAGGTCGAGGTCTCGGTCGAACCGGGCACGCCGGTGCGCGAGATCGTGCGCCTGTGGCACGACGCAGGCGTGGAGGACAAGCCGCTCTACCTGTACGAGTGGTTCCGCTGGTCGGGCGACGCCAAGCGCATCCGCGCCGGCAGCTACCTCGTCGCCCGCGGCGCCACGCCGCGCGACCTGCTCGACAAGATGGTGCGCGGCGACGAGGAGCTCGAGTCTGTGCACATCATCGACGGCTGGACGATCAAGCAGATGCGCGCCGCGCACGCCGCCGCGCCCAACCTGAAACCGATGACGGCGGCCATGACCGACGCGC
>JACMOG010000192.1 GCA_014378125.1 Vitreoscilla sp.
GAGCACGATGCGCACCGCGTAGGCAGCGCCCATCATCAGGAAGCTGCTCGCCATGAACGCGAGCCCCAGGCCGAGGAGCGACGACACTTCCTGGCGCAGCTCGGCGATCGTCAACGTGGGCACGACCGCCGGAAGCGACACGCGCCTGACGTACCACCACGAGACGCAGGCAGACGAGGCCGCGATGGCCACCAGGGCCCACACGACCCCGTCCTGGCCGAGCGCGTAGATGATCGGAATGCTTGCAAGCGTTCCCAGCAACGCGCCGATCACGCCGATCCTGGCCATGTCCCCGATGCGCCGCATGCCCTGCAACAGCGCGCCCTGGCCATCCGAAACCAGGCGCAGGAACACGGCGGCGGAGAGCACGGCCACGGACCCGGCCTGCGCCCCGGTGCCGAAACTCAGGTTGGAGATCGGCCATGCCAGCAGGGCCAGGAGCAGGGCGCCTATCAGGCCCAGGACGAGGGCGACGCGGCGCAGCACGACGACCGTGCGCGTGATGCGCGCGCTGTCGCCCGAGCCCACCGACTCGGCGATCTGGCGCACGCCGCTGCTGTTGATGCCCATCTCCGCCAGCGTGCGGGCCATGTCGGCGATCGACGTCAGGACGCCCATCAATCCGAAGCCGGCCGGCCCCAGCACCACGGCCATGAGCTTGGTGCGAATGACGCCGATCGACAGCGTGAGCACGGTCGAGCCGCCGATCAGCATGCTCGACTTCAGGATCTCCAGGTAGCTGCTGCTGCGCTCTCGCCCTTGCGGCGACTCAGCCGGCGCAGCGATCGAGCTGGCGCGTTCGAGGGTCATGTCGACTGAGTCGCTGCGAGGTCGATCCCGCTGCCCCGCGCGCTTTCCGCCTCGCGCACGCGCGAGCCACAGGCGGCGGACAGTGCGGCGGCGACCTGGTCCTGGTCAGCGGCCGTCATCTGCGCATACAGCGGCAGCAGGACGACGTGGTCCTGCGCCGCCTCGGAGTTCGGCAGGGGATGTGGCAGCGGGGCATCGCGATACGCCTCCTCGCGATGGCTGCACATGATTCCGCGGCGACTGCTGACCCCGGCCTCGAGCATCGTCTGCATGACGGCGCGCTGGTCGAGACTCTCGGGCAGGCGCACGGCGTAGCTTTGCCAGTTGCTGCGCGCGTCGTCCGGCTCGTGGGGGAGCCGCAGACCCGGGATTCGGGCCAGCAGTGTCCGGTAGCGATCGGCCAAGGCGCGGCGCTGGCGCACGATGCCGTCGAGTCGCTTGAGCTGCTCGCGTCCGACGGCCGCCTGGATGTCGGTCATCCGATAGTTGTAGCCGACGATCGGATACGACTCGAACAGCACCTGGGGCGAGCCGTGGCGCACCGTGTCGGGAATGCTCATGGCATGTTGCCGAAGCAGGCGGAAGCGTGCGTCCCAGTCGGCGTGGGGGGTGGTCAGCATGCCGCCGTCGCCGGTGCTCACGACCTTGCGCGGGTGGAACGAGAAGCAGGCGACGTCCGCATGCGGCTTGCCGATCTTCTCCCACTCGCCGTTCCATTCCACTTCGCTGCCGATCGCGCAGGCAGCGTCCTCGATGACGGGAATGCCGTGTTCGCGGCCGATGGCGACGATCGCGGCCAGGTCGCACGGCATGCCGATCTGGTGAACGCACAGGATCGCCCGGGTCTTGGGCGTGATGGCGCGCTCCACGAGGCGCGGATCGATGTTGTAGCCGCGTGGATCGATGTCGACGAAGACCGGCGTCGCGCCGCAGTAGCGGATGCTGTTTGCCGTCGCGATGTAGGAATGGCTGACCGTGACCACCTCGTCGCCGGCCTCGACGCCGGCCACCAGCAAGGCCAGGTGGAGGGCGGTCGTGCAATTGGAGACGGCGCAGGCGTGGCGCGCGCCCACCCAGGCCGCGAACTCGTTCTCGAATGCCACGACCTCGGGACCTTGCGTGATCCAGCCGCTGAGGATCACCCGCCGGGCGGCGTCGGCCTCGGCCTCGCCCATGAGAGGCTTGGCGATCGGAATCATGCGGCCACCGCCAGGGACTTGCTGTGTTGCCACCACTCGACGAGCCGGCCCAGGCCTTCGTCGAGGGACACGCTGGCGCGGAAGCCGAGCAGGCGCTCCGCCTTCCGGATGTCCGCCAGCCGGCGCGCGACCGGATTGACGCTGCGCTCGGGACCGTACTCGGGTTGCAGATCGGAACCCATCACTTTCAACAAAGCCGCCGCCAGGTCGTTCAGGTTGGTCTCGGTGCCGCTGGCCACGTTGAAGACGTCGTCCACGCAATCGGAGGCGAGCGCGAGCACGTTGGCGCGGGCGATGTCGTCGATGTAGACGAAGTCCATGGACTGGCGCCCGTCGCCCAGGA
>JACMOG010000193.1 GCA_014378125.1 Vitreoscilla sp.
AGAGCTGAAGCTACTCCACCGCGCCGATCGTGCACGTGGCGGTGTTGCGCGCCACGCCGCGTTGGTCGGTGGCCGCGCACGCGTGGCCGGTCTTGCGCAGGGGACTGGCCGCGGCCGGCGCGGGCGTCGGCGTCGGGCCGCCGTTGGACGCCAGCGCGCCGAGCTGCGGGTCGACGAAACGGATGCCGGTCACGCACGGGTTGTCGCCCAGCCCGCCCACCGGGCGCTTCTGCGGCCACTGCACGTCGGCGGCGCCGCTGCCCGGCGCGAAGAAGCACTGCATCGGCGAGCCGCCGTCGTTGCTCAAGTTGTTGGCGAAGACCGTGTTCGTGACGGGAAACGTCATCGAGCCGAAGATCGCCGCCGAGAAGTAGCCCGGACCGCCGGACGATCGGTTCCCGCTGAACGTGGCGTTGTTGATCGAGCCGGCGGCGGCCGCGTTGCTGAGCGTCAGCGCGCCGCCCACCCCCAGCGTCGCCACGTTGTTCGCGAAGGTGGTGTTGGTGATCTCCGGCGTGTCGGAGACCAGGGCCGCGGCGCCCGCCGAGACGGCCACGTTGGCCGAGAACGTCGATGCGGTGATCGTCAGTGGCTTGGCATTCTGCACGTACAGCGCGCCGCCCTTGGCCGCGTGGTTGGCCTGGAACACCGAGCGATCGAAGGTGGTCGGCTTCGCCGCGAGATCGGCCGTGCGGAACAGCGCCCCGCCGAGTTCGTTGGCGACGTTGCTCGTGAAGGTGGTGCCGCACACGCCCTGCGCGCCGTCGGAGCCGCCGTCGATGGAGATCGCGCCGCCGTTGCCGCCCGCCCCGCCCTGGTTGACCTGCGCCACGCCGGCGCAACCCGCCGCCGCGCCGCCGACGAAGTTCTCGCCGGTGCCGTTGGCCTTGTTGCCGGTGAACAGGTCGTTGACGAAACGGCCGTCGCTCTGGAGCAGTCCCACCGCCCCGCCATTGGCCGCGCTGTTGCCGTCGAAGGTCGAGCCGACGATGGTGACGTCCAGCGACGCCGACGCGTAGATCGCGCCGCCGCCCACGTCCGGGCCGGGCGTCGCCGCGGCGTTGTTCTTGAAGGTCACGTCGATGACATGCAACGCGGCGTCGCGCACGTACACGGCACCGCCGGCGCCATCGGCCCAGCCGTGGGCGCAGCTGGCGTTGGACGGGTTGGGCGCCACGTACTTCGTGCCCGCGGCCTTGCCGCCGGACAGCGTCAGGTGCTGCAGCGTCAGCCCGACGTGGCTGGTGCGGAAGTCGGCATGGACGACCTCGATCAGGCGGACGCGGCCGCCGCCATCGAGCGTCACCTTGCCGCCGCCATCGATGACCGTGGCGCGCGTGGCCGGTACCTCGAGCGTGGCGTAGATCGGGATGGTGACCGGCGTGGCGCCGCAGTTGAAGGTGATCGCCGAGGCCACGTCGACGGCGGCCTGCAGCGCGGCGCCCGTGCAGCTCGAGGCCGTGCCGTTGCCCACCACCAGGGCACCGGCGGTGCTGGCGCCGGCGATGGGCGCCGTGCACACCGCGGCGGGCGCGGCGAGCGCGGACACCGTCGCCGCGACGGATGCGGCGGCCAGCAGGGTGCCGCGCGCGAAGGAAGGCAAGCCGCGGCGTGCAGCGGCCTCTGAGGATTGATGACGCATGGACAGGATCGAACCGGGAGATGAAGCCAGCCTGCATTCTGCGAACCGTCTCGGCTTCGCGCCAGGGTTCTGCTCTTCCTTTGCGGCTTCGTTACCCGCTGCTCACAACCGTAGCGTGGCGATACGGTTGATGGGGAACTTTCCCGGTTCGCGCGGCCACGTCGACGTCATCGCACGCTGCTTGCCAGTTCCCGACGATGCGCCGCTCCCGGCGCCGGAGACCCCATGTCCGATTCCCGCAAGTACCTCCTCGGCGCCACCGCCACCATCGTCGCGGCGCGCAGTGCGGCCCGCGCCCACGAGCGCAGCGGGGGCGACATGAACAAGCCCGCTCCGGAGGTGTCTCTCAAGGATGAGTTCATCGCCACGTGGAAGGAGCTCGCGGAGGCAATGGCGGCCATCGAGGTCGCAAGCCCGCCCAAGCCCTACGCCGAGAAACTGCGCAAGCGCGAG
>JACMOG010000194.1 GCA_014378125.1 Vitreoscilla sp.
CATGAAGAAGCTGCCGACCAGCGTCAGCGCGGCCGGAATCAACAGCCAGAAGCTGAAGTTGTTCATGCGCGCGAAGGCCATGTCGGACGCGCCGGTCTGCAGCGGCACCATCCAGTTCGCGAAGCCCACAAACGCCGGCATGATCGCGCCGAACACCATGATCAGGCCGTGCATCGTGGTGAACTGGTTGAACAGCTCGGGGTTGAAGAACTGCAGCCCCGGCTGGAACAGCTCGAGGCGGATCAGCAGCGCCAGCGTGCCGCCGATGAGGAACATCGTGAACGCGAACAGCAGGTACAGCGTTCCGATGTCCTTGTGGTTGGTGGCGAACACCCAGCGCCGCCAGCCCACGGGATGCCCGTGCGCGTGATCGTGGTCATGCTCGTGGCCGTGGCCGTGATCGGCCGGATGGGGGAGAACAGCACTCATGAGAGGGGAATCCTTCAGCGAACGCGTGTGTCGGTCGACCTTGCGGATCGAGCGGCGACTTACTTGGCTTCGGCGGCGACCACGTCGGACGGCTCGACGAGCTGGCCGGTGTGGTTGCTCCACGAGTTCTTCGTGTAGGTGATGGCCGCGGCGATATCGGTTTCCGAGAGCTTGCCCTGCCACGCCGGCATGGCGCCGTTGAGGCGGCCGTGCAGCACCGTGATGATCTGGGCATTCTTGTCGGGATCGAGCACGGTGGGCGACGCGTCGAGCGGCTTCACCGGGCCGGCGCCCTTGCCGTCCGGGCGGTGGCAGACGGCGCAGTTGGCCAGGTACACCTTCTCGCCACGGGCCACCAGCGGGGCCATGTCCCAGACCTTCTTCGGATCGTCCTGGGCGGCGGCCAGCGCCTTCTTCTGCTTGTCGACCCAGGCCGTGTAGTCGGCCGCGGACAGCACGTCGACGCGGATCGGCATGAACGCGTGCTCCTTGCCGCAAAGCTCGGAACACATGCCGTAGTAGGTGCCGACCTTGTCGGCCAGGAACCAGGTGTCGCGCACGAAGCCGGGGATGGCGTCCTGCTTCACGCCGAAGGCCGGCACGCTCCACGAGTGGATGACGTCGTCGGCGGTGGTGATGATGCGCACCTTCTTGCCCACCGGCACCACCAGCGGGTTGTCCACCTTGAGCAGGTAGTCGTTGCCCGCGGGCTTGCCGTCCTCGGACAGCTGGCGCTGGGCCGTGTCGAGCGTGGAGAAGAACTTGAGCCCGGCGCCTTCGCCGTTCTCGTATTCGTATTCCCACTTCCACTGGTAGCCCGTGGCCTTGATGGCCATGTCGGCGTTGGTGGTGTCCTTCATCGCCACCACCGTGCGGGTGGCGAACGCGCCCATCAGGATGACGATGACGAAGGGGACGATGGTCCAGGCGATCTCGACGGTGACGCTCTCGTGGAAGTTGGCCGCCTTGTGGCCCACGCTCTTGCGATGCTTGAAGATCGAATAGAACATGAAGCCGAACACGACGACGAAGATCAGCGTGCAGACGATCAGCATCCAGTAGTGCAGTTCCTTCTGCTGCCGCGCGATCTCGGTGACGGCTGGCTGGAAGTCGAGGCCGAGAACCCTGGGGCCGCCGGGGAGGTCTGTCACGGACTCACCGAGCGCCATGGCCGCGCCAGTGGCGGCCATCGTGGAAATCGCCAGGGTCGCGCGCGCCGCGCCGGTCCCCAGCTTTCGAATCGTCATCATTGTCGTCACGTAGTTCGATCCTTCTTGTCGGGCCAGGACCGCCAGCGCGGTCCGGATCGGCTTGATCAGAGGTCGCGTGCAGCCCCTCGAAAGGTGGGCCTGCACAGGAGAGGTGCACTTCAGACACAAGACCCAATCGATTCTAGGGCCTGTTCATGCCAAAAAAGTGCCTGCGGGACTCAGCGTAAGCCCTGCCCCGCCCCTCGCTCACCGGGGTTGACGGCCCCGTGACAGCATCGCCTTCATGTCGTCGAGGCCCACCTGGGTCTGTTCGGAGAGCTTGACGCGCGGCACCGGACGGAACGCGTGGCCGTAGACGATCTCGAACTCGAGCACCACGCGGCCCTGCGAATCGACCTTCGCGCCGAGGGCGGCCAGCAGGCGGTCGCGCCAGCGCGGGGTGCGCAGACCGGCAAAGCGGGCGGCGTCGGTGTTCATGCCCAGCGTGCGCAGTTCGTCGAGCGCGGCCTGTGGCGTGCTCCAGGTCAGGCGCAGGGTCTCCTGGTCCATCACCGGGTCGGCGAAGCCCGCCTCCACCAGCATGTCGCCCAGGTCGTGCATGTCCGTCCACGGCGCATATGGCGTGCCCCATCCGTGGGCACGGTAGAGGTCGCGCAAGGTCACCAGCGTGCCGGGGCCCAGCGTGGTGAACATCAGGAACCCGTCCACCACCAGCGCGCGCTGCCACTCGCGCATCAACGCGGGCGCGTCGGGCGCCCAGTGCAGGCTCATGTTCGACCACACGAGCTGCGCCTGCCCCGGCGGCACGGCCGACTGCGCGATCGCGCGCGGCCCGCCGGTGCCCAGGCCCAGCCAGCGGCGCCAGGCGGGCGTGGAGACGGGCGCCTCGGCCACGGGCGCGCCCGCCGCGGAGCACGGCACGGACTCCGGCCGGAGCACGCCCGTGACCGTGGCCTTGGGATAGGCCTGCGCCAGCAGCGCGGCGCCACCGCCGAGTTCGCTCCACCAGTCGAACACGTGTTGCGGCACCTGCTTGACGATGGACAGCCGCTCGCCCATGCGGCGCGCGATCTCGGCGTGCAGCCACGGCGGCGCCGGCCGCGCTGCGAGCGCGGCCCAGGCGCGATCCAGCGCGCGCGGATCGAGGCGTTCCGGGCGGGATTCGGTGGTGGGTGCGGCGGCCATGCGGCAGTATATTGAGCCGATGACTTCGCGGCCCGACGGCTCCCAGATGCCCGCCGGCGGCGCCGGGCCAAGCGACGGGCCCTTGACGCGGGCCGTTCGCGCCACTCGCGGCCTGTTCGAACGCTGGCGCCGCCAGGCCGGCGGGCGCTGCGTGGTGTGCCGCGGCTGGTGCGCCGACGGCCTGTGCGTCTTCTGCGCGGCCCGCTTCGCGCAGGCCGGGCCTCGCTGCAGCGGCTGCGCCCTGCCCTGGGCGCACGCCGCCGAAGACGACACGCCGCGCTGCCTGCGCTGCCGCCTCGCGCCGCCCGCGTGGTCGCGCGTGGTCGCCGGCGTCGACTACGGCTACCCGTGGGATCGCCCCATCGCCGACCTGAAGTTCCACCACCGCCTCGAGGCCATCGACGTGCTGCTGCGGCCGCTGCTGGCGCAACTGCGCGACATGCGCCATGGCGACGTTCGGGTGGTGGCCGTGCCGCTGGCACGCGAACGGCTGCGCGAGCGGGGCTACAACCAGTCGTGGGAGCTCGCGCGCCGGCTCGCCCGCGCGCTCGCGCTGCCCGCGCGGGCCGACGCGCTGTTCCGCGTGCGCGACACCAGCCACCAGCTGGGACTGCACCGCACCGAGCGCGCGCGCAACCTGCAGGGCGCCTTCGTGGTCGCCCCGCGCCACGCCGGCTGGGTGCGCGGCGCGCGCATCGCGCTGGTGGACGACGTGCTCACCACGGGCGCCACCGCCCGCGCGGCCACGCGCACGCTGCACGCCGCGGGCGCACGCGACGTGCAGGTGTGGGTGGTGGCGCGCACGCCCGAGGCCTGACGGCCCCATGTCGCCCGCTGCGCACGCCCATTGAATGACAATCGGCGACCTATGTTCAAGATCGTCCTCGTCCACCCGGAGATCCCGCCCAACACCGGCAACGTGATCCGCCTGGCGGCCAACACCGGCTGCGAGCTGCACCTCGTCGAGCCGCTGGGCTTCTCGATGGAGGACAAGCTGCTGCGCCGCGCCGGCCTCGATTACCACGAGTTCGCCGACGTGCGCCGCCACGCGAGCTGGGCCGACTACGCGGCCGGCGCCGATCTCGCGCGCTGCTTCGCCTTCTCCACCCGCGGCACCGGCACGCTGGCCAGCGTCGGCTGGCGCCCGGGCGACAGCCTGGTCTTCGGCAGCGAGTCGTCCGGCCTGCCGCCGGCGCTGCGCGAATCGTTTCCGCCTGAACGGCTGGTTCGCCTGCCGCTGTTGCCAGGGCAGCGCAGCCTGAACCTCAGCAACGCGGTGGCGGTGGCGGTGTTCGAGGCGTGGCGGGTGAATGGGTACGCGGGTGGCGCGTAGAGTCAGGCATCGCCTGCGAGTACGCAGGAGATGCCAGACACCTCCGGCTACAACCCCTCGTCGCGCGAGTCGCGCCGCATCAACGACGCCACCGCATCCCGCGCCGCGATGCGCCGATGGATCACGGCCGACACCATGTCGGCGATGGGCATGGCCACGCCGTTGTCGTGCGCGATGCGCGTGACCGTCTCGGCGCAGTAGACGCCCTCGGCCACGTGGCCCAGCCGCTCGAGGATGCCGCTGAGCGACAGCCCTTGCGCCAGCATCAGTCCCACCTTGCGGTTGCGCGAAAGATCGCCCGTGGCGGTGAGCACCAGGTCGCCCAGGCCGGACAGGCCCATGAAGGTGTCGGCGTGCGCGCCCAGCGCCACGCCCAGGCGCGTCATTTCGGCCAGGCCGCGCGTGATGAGCGCGGCGCGCGCATTGAGGCCCAGGTTGAGCCCGTCGGCGATGCCGGTGGCGATGGCCAGCACGTTCTTGACGGCCCCGCCCACCTCCACGCCTACCACGTCGGTGGAGCGATAGATGCGGAGCGACTCGCCATGCAGCGCGTCGACCGCGAGGTCGCACAGCGCGGAATCGGCGCTGGCCGCGACCAGCGCGGTGGGGCTGCCGCCCGCCACCTCCTGCGCGAAGCTGGGGCCCGACAGCACGCCCACCGACGCGTGGGGCAGCACGCTGGCGGCGATCTGGTGGCCCAGCGCACCGGTGGCGGACTCGACGCCCTTGCACAGCCAGAACACGCAGGCGTCGGACGGCAGCGCGGCCAGCCGCTCGCGCAGCGAGGCCATGGGCGTGGCCACGATGATCAGGCCGCGTTCGGCATGCGCGAGCGCGGCTGAATGGTCGGACGTGACGGCGAGCTGATCCGGCCAAACGGCGTGCGGCAGGTAGCGCTCGTTGCGCCGATCGATCGCCATCTGCTGCGCCTGCACGGCGTCGCGCGCCCACAGGAGCACGCGGTGGCGCCGCGCGGCGGCGATCGCGATGGCGGTGCCCCAGGCACCGGCGCCGATGACCGAGATGCGCACGCCGGGTTCGTTAGTTGGGCGCGCCAGTCGCCGAAGCGGTCTGCGCCAGCTGCGCCTGCTGCTGCGCTTCGAACATGGCCTGGAAGTTGACCTCGGCCAGCAGGATCGGCGGGAAGCCGGCGCGCGTGCAGATGTCGGAGACGATGGCGCGAAGGTACGGGTAGAGCATCTGCGGGCAGACCACGCCCAGGATGCCTTGCTGCTGCTCCGCGGGGATGTTGCGGATCTCGAAGATGCCGGCCTGCTTGGCCTCCACCAGGAACAGCACCTTGTCGCCCACCTTGGTGGTGACCGTGGCGGTGACCGTGACCTCGAACAGGCCCGGACCGACCGCCTCGCCCGCCATGGCCAGCTGGATGTCGACCTGCGGCTGCGTCTGCTCCAGCAGCGCCTGCGGCGAGTTCGGTTGCTCGAGCGACAGATCCTTCAGGTAGATGCGCTGGATCTGGAAAACGGGGGATTGGTCTTGTTCAGCCATGGAGGTGTCTCGAATAAAACAAAGCCCGCAAACCGGGACGGTGCGGGCTGCACGAAGCATTATGTCGCAGGCCTGCCGCCCGCCGGCAAGGGATGATCCTCAGCCGTTGAGCAGCGGCATGAGGCCGCCCTTCTGGTCGAGCGCGATCAGGTCGTCGCAGCCGCCCACCCACGTGTCGCCGATGAAGATCTGCGGCACGGTGCGGCGTCCGGTCCTGGCGATCATGCTGTCGCGCTCCGACGGATTCAGGTCGACCCGAACCTCGTCGATGGCGTCGACGCCGCGCTGCTTGAGCAGTTGCTTGGCGCGGATGCAGTACGGACAGACCTGCGTGGTGTACATGCGAACCTGGTTCATGGCTTCTTGCCGCGTCGAGCGCGCTCTGGAACTGGGGATGCCTGATTTTCGCGCAGGTCGTACAACCTTGCACGATCAGGTGTCAACCCTCAAACGGCAGAGGTCTCGACCGGCAGGTTGGCCGTCTTCCAGGCGGCGAGGCCACCGGCCAGCAGCACCGTCTTGGAGTAGCCCTTGGCCTCCAGCGCCTTGGCCGCCTTCGCCGCGCGCTTGCCGCTGGCGCACACCAGCACCACGGGCAGCGTCTTGTTCTTGGGCAGCTCGGGCGCCACCTCGAGGCGGCCGATGGGAATGTTGCGCGATCCGACGATGTGGCCGGCCGCGTACTCGCCCGGCTCGCTCACGTCGATGACGGTGGCCTTCTCGCGGTTCATCAGGCGCACCACCTCGGCCGGCGCGACGCCGCCGTCGCGGGCGCCGCTGATCGTGGGCCACAGCAACAGGCCGCCGGAGACGAGGGCGGCCAGGATCAGGAGCCAGACGATGGGGTCGGTGAAGAATTGCAAGGGGCGTCTCGAGGCGGGGAAAGACTTTGGATTATAGGAAGGTCGGGCGGCGGCAACCTTGGCTTGCCGCATCGCGGGGCTTCGCGCCGACCCGCACGCATAGAATTTGCGCTTCCGACCCTCCACCCGGCGCCGCGCGGCGCAAGGCCTCCACCATGTACAAGCTCGTCCTCATCCGCCACGGCGAATCCACCTGGAACCTCGAGAACCGGTTCACCGGCTGGACCGACGTCGAGCTCACCGCCACCGGCGTGGCGCAGGCGCGCACCGCGGGCGAGCTGCTGAAGGAGGCCGGCTACGAGTTCGACGTGGCCTACACCTCGGTGCTCAAGCGCGCCATCTGGACGCTGTGGCACTGCCTCGACACGATGGACCGCACCTGGCTGCCGGTCAAGCAGGACTGGCGCCTCAACGAGCGCCACTACGGCGGCCTGCAAGGCCTGAACAAGGCCGACATGGCCAAGGAATAC